>DAIESF010000114.1 GCA_027346425.1 Gemmatimonadota bacterium
TCTCACCCATCGTCCCAGCACGTGACCACACCGTTTGACGTCGCCATCGTCGGCCTCGGGGCCATGGGAAGCGCCGCGGCCTACCACCTCGCGCGGCGCGGCCAGCGCGTGGTGGGGATCGACCGGTTCTCGCCACCGCACTCCATGGGGTCGAGCCACGGCAAGTCGCGAATGATTCGCGAGGCGTACTACGAGCACCCGCTCTACGTCCCCCTCGTTCAGCGAGCGTACGTCCTGTGGGACGAACTGAGCCTGATGGCCGGCGCCCCGGTCTTCCTGCAGACGGGGGGGCTGATGGTGGGGCCCGAACAGGGGGCCCTGGTGCAGGGGACGCTCCGCAGCGCCGCCGAGCATCGCCTCGCGCACGAGCGCCTCTCGTCAGGCACCCTGCGTCGCCGGTATCCCGCTTTCTCCCCGCTGGACGACATGGTGGGAGTGCTCGAACATCGCGCCGGGATCCTCTTCCCCGACGTGATCATCCGTTCGCACCTGCAGCTGGCGGAGTTGCACGGTGCCACCCTCCGCCGCGACGAGGCAGTGCAGGGGTGGGACCGCACAACCGAAGGGATCGCCATCCGGACCTCGTCCGGCACCATCGTCGCGCGGCGGATGATCGTCGCTGCCGGCGCATGGACCGCACCGCTCCTCGTCTCGCTCGCCCTCCCCCTCACGGTCGAGCGGCAGGTGATTCACTGGTGCGACCCGGTGCAGTTCCCGGAGTATTTCACTCCGGAGCGCATGCCCGTCTCCATCTGGGAATTGCCCGATGGGACGCTGTTCTACACCAAGCCCGACCTGGGCGACGGGGTGAAGATCGGCGTCCACCACGGCGGGGCCACGGTCACCGCCGAGTCGATCGACCGGCACATCTCGGATGCCGAGGACGCCAGGATCTACGACCTGCTCCGTCGCTTCGTCCCCTTCGCCAAGGGACACCTGCGCGACCGCGCCGTCTGCATGTACACCAACACCCCGGACGCCCACTTCGTCGTGGACCGCCATCCGGAGGTGGAGGAGGTTCTGATCCTCAGCCCCTGCTCAGGGCACGGCTTCAAGTTCGCCAGCGTGCTTGGGGAGGTGGCGGCCGACCTGGTGACGCGCGGGAGTTCGGATTTCGATCTCACACCATTCGCGCTCCAGCGGCTACGTTCAGCGTCGTAACCAGCCGACATATAACACTGTGGTGCATGGTTTTACGGCAATATCGGGGAGCGCATGTTTCCCACGGCGAGCCGAAGCGTTGTGTCCAACCCCCGGGCGACTCCGCGCGTAATCGGCTCGTTGTCTACTCCCCCCAACGTCCATACTATGTTGAAGGCCTATCCCCGCCTGCTCCTCTCGGCGGGTGTCTTGCTCGCCGCCGGGGCTCCGGCGCGCGCTCAGCAGCCCGACTCGCTCCCCCGCCCGACGCTCCACGCAGTCTTCCGCTCGGCACCGATCCAGATCGATGGACGGCTGGACGAGCCCGACTGGGAGAGGGCGACGCCGGCCAGCGACTTCACGCAGGCGCGCCCCTCGCCGGGACGCCCCGCCTCGCTCCCCACCGAGGCCCGAGTGGTCTACGACCGCGACGCGCTCTACATCGGCGTTCGCCTCCATGATGCACACCCCGACTCCATCGCCCAGCAGATGGGGAGGCGCGATGCCAGTGACATCTATTCCGACTGGATCCGCATCGGGATCGACTCGTACCTCGACCGGCGGACCTCGTTCATCTTCGCCGTCTCGCCTCGAGGGCTGCAGCGCGACGAGTTCCGCTACAACGACACGGAGAACGACGTGCTCTGGGATGCGGTCTGGGCCAGCGCCACGCACATCGACTCGCTCGGCTGGACCGCCGAGGTTCGGATTCCGCTGTCGCAGCTCCGGTTCTCGGTCGGGTCGAAAGGGGTGACGAAGTGGGGGATCCAGTTCGGTCGCGTCCTCGCGCGCAACGAGGAGACGGCCACCTGGTCGCCCATGCCGCCACAGCAGCCCGGCGTCGTCTCGCGATACGGTGACCTCGTCGGGCTCGATTCGCTGGTGGCGCCGAAGCGCCTCGAGATCCTCCCGTACGTCTCGTCGCAGGTGACGCGGGCGCCGGGGAGTGCGGCCAACCCGTTCTACCAGCCCACCGACGCCACGGGACGCATCGGCGCCGACGTGCGCTACGGGCTTCCGGCGGGGCTCACCCTCACCGCGACGGTGAACCCCGACTTCGGGCAGGTCGAGGTCGATCCCGCCGTCGTGAACCTCTCCGCGTTCGAGGTCTTCTTCCCCGAGCGGCGCCCGTTCTTCCTGGAGGGGGTCGACATCTTCCGTTTCGGGCAGAGCGTCACGTTCAACGACAACAACCCGAGCAACTTGTTCTACACGCGCCGGGTGGGGCGCGCCCCGCGCCGTTCGCTCGACGCCCTGGGGGCCGAGTACAGCGATGTCCCCGCGCAGTCGGAGATCCTGGCCGCCGCCAAGGTGTCGGGGAAGACCAACGGGGGGTTGTCGTTAGGCGCGCTGGGAGCGCTGACGCGCGAGGAGCGTGGCCGGTACGCACTCCCCGGCGGGACGATCAGCTCGGCGGTGGTCGAGCCGCGCACCGGCTTCCTCGTGACCCGCATGCGGCAGGACTTCCGCCAGGGGAACACGGTGGTCGGCGGCGTGTTGACCGGCGTGCGACGCGACCTCTCCGACGCCTCGCTCGCCCCGCTCTTCGTGCGCGATGCGCTCGTGTCGGGGGGCGACTTCGAGCACCGCTGGGGGAACCGCACCTGGGCGCTGAGCGGCTTCATGGCCGGCAGCCGCGTGAGCGGCGACGCCCACGTGATGGCGGCACTGCAGCGCTCCCCGATTCGCGCCTTCCAGCGCCCCGATGCCCGTACCCTCGCCCTCGACACCACCCGGACGTCGTTAGGCGGCTACTTCGGGACGCTCTCGGTCGCCCGCACCGCCGGCGAACACTGGCTGGGCTCCGTCACGTACGAGGAGACCTCGCCGGGCTTCGAGGTCAACGACCTCGGCTTCCAGACGCGCGCCGATTTCCGCTCGCTCTCCGGCGCGCTGCAGTATCGCGAGACGCGCATCGGGCGCCTGCTCCGCAACTACGAGACGAGCGTCTATATGACGAATGCCGCCAACTTCGATGGCGACGTCGTGGAGCGTCGCGTCTCGCTCCTGAGCTCGGGGCTCCTCAATTCATTCTGGAGCTACAACTTCTGGGGATTCGTCCAGCCGGAGACGGTCGACGATCGCCTGCTGCGCGGGGGGCCGCTCACCCGCAAGCCGGCCGAGTGGCAGGTGCGCAGCGGCTTCAAGACCGACACGCGGCGCGCCGTGGTCGGCCAGGCCACGTACGAGTTCAACCAGAACGCCCAGCGCGAGTGGCGCCACACGGTGGAACTTGGGGTCGAGCTGCGCCCGTCGAGCGCCGCCCGCTTCCAGCTCGGACCGAAGTTCACGCGACAGCGGGACGTGGACCAGTACGTCACCATGGTGAGTGATCCGACGGCCACCGCGACGTACGGAGGCCGCTGGGTGCTGGGGGACCTCGACCAGAGCGAGCTTTCGCTGGAGACCCGGGCCGAGTGGACCTTTTCCCCGACGCTCACGTTGCAGCTGTGGGCCCAGCCGTTCGTGGCATCGGGACGATTCCGGGGATTCAAGGAATTCCGCACTCCGGGCGCCTTCGCCTTCGACCGGTACGGCGTGGACCGCGGGACGATCACCCGGGGAGCCGGCGCGGCGCACGACGAGGTCGTCGTCGATCCCGACGGAGCCGGCCCGGCGACTACCTTCACCTTCGGGGAGCCGGACTTCCTGGTGCGCTCGCTCCGCGGCAATGCCGTGTTGCGCTGGGAGTATCGCCCGGGGTCGACACTGTTCCTCGTCTGGCAGCAGCAACGCCAGGGGGTCGAGAACTGGGCCGACCTCAACGCGACGCACGATGTGGCGAGCGCCTTCCGCGACCCGGCTCGCAACGTCTTTCTCGTCAAGCTGAGCTACTGGCTCGGGCGCTGATCGCCTCGGGAGACCGGGGCGTCTGGTGATCGCCGGGCCGGCGGTGAATGATTGCGGGGTGACCGACTCGGGCATCGGCGCCCCGCGCCCCGCTCCCCCCCTCTCGCCGCGCGAGGTCCTGGCGGCCGAGCGCGACCGCGCCGAGCGGGTGCTGAATGCGGTGCGCATCGTGGTGCTCGTG
>DAIESF010000200.1 GCA_027346425.1 Gemmatimonadota bacterium
AGGGGGACACGTCCGGGGCGGCACGGCAATTCGAGGAGACGGCGGCGGTGCTGGACGATGCCGCGCCGTTCCTGCTGTCGGTCGCGGCGAGACTCTCGCAATCGGCGGGCGACACGACGCATGCGACCCAGCTGTGGCAGCGACTCGTCGAGACGCAGGTCGAGGCGCCGGAGGCGGTCGAGGCGGAGCTGGACTGGGCGCGCGTCCTGCGACGGAAGGGAGATGTGGCGGGGGCGATCACGCATCTTGAACACCTGATCCTGACGTATCCGCAGAGTGCGCTCGTGCCGCAGGCGCGGCGGGAGCTCGAGCTGGCGCGCGGGGCAATTCCGCCGGAGCGACGGGAGTAGCGGAACGGTCACCCGCGGCTCCAGCGCGGCGCGGGGGCCCCCCCCGAACAACAAGATCCTTCAATCCTCACGCTTCTCCCTCATCGTTTCCGTGCCGTCTTCATTGTTTTCACTCCTTCGCATCGGCGTCGCGCACGCGCTCAGCGTCGCGCGCGCGTGCATGCAGGCGCTGTCGCCTGTGTCGCCTGTGTCGCCGGTCTCGCCAGCGTCCCCTCGCGCACGTCCGCGCGGCGTCCGCACCTGCGTGCTCGCCGTCGCCCTCGCCCTCGTCATCCCTGCCGTCGCGCGCGCCCAGCACTTGCTCGTCCCCATGGACGACGCGCAGAGCAATCACCTCAAGGCGTATGGGCTGACCTTCAATGCACTCCGCGACGGCAACAAGGCGGAGTGGTTCATCAACTACCGCGGTGGTTCCTTCCTCCTCCCCGACATCGCGGAGCTGCGGAAGCGCGCCACGCTGGATGGCGTCACCTTCGAGTCCATCGACAACGGACAGTTGGCGGCGATTCGTTCAGAGCTCGCGTCGGGGAACATGGATGCCATCTCGCTCGAACGTGCCCCGAAGGTGGCCATCTACCGGCCGGCCAAGTCGCCGCCGTGGGACGATGCCGTGACGCTCGCCCTGCAGTATGCCGGCATCGAATTCGCCTCCGTGTACGACGAGGAGGTGATGAACGGCGATCTCGCCAAGTACGACTGGGTGCACTTGCACCACGAAGACTTCACCGGGCAACAGAACAAGCTCTACCTGGGCTTTCGCGACACGCCGTGGTTCATCGAGCAGCGCGAGCGCGCCATGGCGAGCGCCCGCAAACTCGGCTTCGCCACCATTCCGGCCATGAAGAAGGCGGTGGCCGAACGGCTGCGGCAGTTTGTCGAGCGCGGTGGCTTCCTCTTCGCGATGTGTGGCGCCACGGAGACGCTGTCGCTGGCGATTGCTGCCTACCAGACCGACATCGCGGGGAGCTTTGCCGACGGGACGCCGGTCGACGAGGCGGCCGACAGCAAACTCGACTGGGATCGCTCCTTCGCGTTCAAGGACGTGCACCTCGAGCCGTCGCCCTTCGTGAACTCGATGAGCGACATCGATGGGCACCAGGTCAACGTCCCCGGACGCCGGCAACCGCTCGGCCAGTTCACGCTCTTCCAGTTCTCGGCCAAGTTCGACCCCGTTTCGTCGATGCTGGTGCAGAACCATCGCACCGTGATCCAGGACTTCTACGGCGTCACGACCTCCTTCAACAAGGGGACGATCAAGCAGGGGGTCACCATCCTGGCGCAGGAGGATGGGGCGCCGTGGGCGAAGTACATCCACGGAGACTACGGCAAGGGATCGTGGACCTACCTCGGCGGGCATGATCCCGAGGATCCACAGCACAACATCGGCGCCGCGCCGACCGACCTGTCGCTCCACCCCACGTCTCCGGGATACCGGCTGATCCTCAACAACGTCCTGTTCCCGGCGGCGAAGAAGAAGCCGCTGAAGACGTAGAGGACGAGAAGACGAGAAGACGAGAGGACGAGAGGACGAGAAGACCGGAAGGCGGGAAGGCGGCGGGCTGGCGGGAGGGGGGGACGCTATCTTCCGGCATGGCTTCCTCTCACCCCCGACTCGCGCCTAACGCGGCGGCCGCCGTACGGGCGGCCATTCGGCTGGCGGGGGGGCGGGAGGTGTGCTTCGTCTGCGCGGTCGACGAGCGCGAAGTCATCGCGTCGGCGCGGGTGGTGGCGCGGGGGGACGTCAAGTCGGTCCTCGCGCTCCCGGGCTTCGCGCAGCGGGGGGAGCTCCTCCTGCACAACCATCCGTCTGGCACCCTCGAGCCGTCGGGCCCCGACCTCGAGATCGCGGCGCGCATGCACGACGCGGGTGTCGGCTTCGCCATCGTCGACAACGAGGCGAGCGAGGTCTACGTCGTGGTCGAGGTGCCGCGGGAGCGGCGAAGGGCCCCGATGGACCTGCGCGCGGTGGATGCCGTGCTCGGTGCCGGGGGGCCGGTGGCGCGGCTGCACCAGCGTTACGAGGACCGCACCAGCCAGCGCGGCTTCGCCCGCACCATCGCCCGTCTGTACAACGGCGGCGGGATCGGAGTGCTCGAGGCGGGGACTGGGGTCGGGAAGTCGTTAGGCTACCTGGTTCCCGCACTGCGCTGGGCGGCCCAGAACGGCGAGCGCACGGTCATCTCGACCAACACGATCAACCTGCAGGAGCAGCTCGTCGGGAAGGACCTCCCGTTCCTCGCCCGCGCCCTCGACGACCAGCCGGTGCGCTACGCGCTCCTCAAGGGATGGCACAACTACATCTGCCTCCACCGGCTGGAGCAGGCGCGGGGGGCAGGGGCGACGCTCTTCGACGCAGGGGCCGCGTCGGAGGTGGAGGCACTGGCCAAGTGGGCGGAACGCACCGGTGACGGGAGCTTGAGCGACCTGGTGACGCCCCCCAAGCCCGATGTCTGGGACGAGGTGGCGGCGGAGCCCGATCTCTGCCTGCGGCTGCAATGCCCGCATTTCGACCGTTGCTTCCTCTTCGCGGCGCGGCGCCAGGCGGCGCAGGCCGACGTGATCGTCGTGAACCATCATTTGCTCCTGGCGGATCTCGCCGTGCGCCGCGCCTCGCAAAAGTGGGACGACGCCGCCGTCCTCCCCCCCTACACCCGGCTCGTGGTCGACGAGGGACACCACCTCGAGGACGCGGCCGCCAGTCACCTGGGGGCCACCGCCACGCGTCGCGGGCTGCAGCGCCTCTTTGGTCGCCTCGAACGTCGCGGGAAGGGGCTCCTGCCGACGCTCGCCGCGCGGCTGGGGGCGCGGAAGGACCTGCTCAGCGTGGCGTCGCTCGACCTCGTGCATACCCGCCTCTTTCCGGCCGCCGTCGCCGCCCGCGACAAGGGGGGAACCGTCTTCGACCTGCTCGACGGTGTGATGCAGGAGTCGCGCGTCGCGGTCTATCGCCTCACCGACGCCTTTGCCGAACACCCGGTGTGGCGCGCCGGACTCACTGCCGCGCTCGAGGACCTCCTGCGCGAACTCGCCTTGTTAGGCGATAACCTCCGCCTCGTGCGCGAGCGCCTCGAGACTGACGAGCAGGCGCTGGAGGCCCAGGCCCCGCTCCTCGGTGAACTGCGCGGGGTGGCCCGCCGGCTGGAGAATGCCGGCGAGGCGCTGCGCAAGGGACTCACCCCGGCGGGAAAGCTCCAGACGGTGCGCTGGCTCGAGGTGCGCGGGAAGGAGCGCAACCTTGCCGTCACCAGCGTCCCCCTCGACCTCGCCCCGATCCTGCGCGAGGACCTCTTCAAGCGGCTGGAGACGGCCATCGTCACCAGCGCCACGCTCTCCACCGACGGCAAGTTCGACTTCGTGCGCACCCGGCTCGGACTCACCGAGAGCGACGTGGAACCGGAGACGCAGTCGTTCCCGTCGCCGTTCGACTACGCGGCGCAGGCGCTCCTCGCCGTCCCGACCGACATCCCCGCGCCTAACGCCGATCCCCGGGGGCATTTCGACGCGGTGGTCGAGGCGATCGCCACGGTGGCCGAGGCGGCACAGGGAGGCGTGTTCGCCCTGTTCACCTCGCATCGCGACGTGCGCGAGGCGGCAGTGGTCCTGCGCGAGCGCGGCATCGACCAGCGCTACGCGTTGATGGTGCACGGCGAGGACGGTCGCGACGCGCTCTTGCGCCGCTTCACGGATGCCGGCGACGCGATCCTCCTCGGGACGGCGTCGTTCTGGGAGGGAGTCGACGTCCCCGGCGACCCCCTGCGCGCCCTCGTCCTGAGCAAGCTCCCCTTCAAGGTCCCCACCGAACCGCTCACCGCCGCCCACTGCGAGGCGATCGAGGTGCGTGGTGGCGACCCCTTCCGCGAGTACATGCTCCCCCACGCCGCCCTCCGTCTCAAGCAGGGCTTCGGCCGCCTGATCCGGTCGGGGACCGACCAGGGGGTGGTCGTCCTGATGGACCCGCGCGCCGAGTCGAAGCCGTTCGGTCGCGAGCTGGTGGAGGGGCTTCCCCCCGCCCGGCGGGTCATCGCTCCGTGGCGGGAGGTGGCCCGCGAGATCGCCCGTTTCTACGCCCGGACGGGGAAGCCGCCGCGAGCGTGACGCGGTAGTTTAGAGGGGAGTGATTCTCGTCCTCTCGTCCTCTCGTCCTCTCGTCTTCTCGTCTTCTCGTTTCCCATGTCCCGCCCGTCCAAGATCGTCTGCATCGGCCGCAACTACGTCGATCACGCCAAGGAACTCGGCAACGACGTCCCCGTCGAACCGCTTTTCTTTCTCAAGCCGCCGTCGTCACTGATCGGGGAGGGCGACGCCATCGTCCTCCCGCCGCAGTCGCAGCGAGTGGAG
>DAIESF010000236.1 GCA_027346425.1 Gemmatimonadota bacterium
CGACGGCCATGCCCGCTGCCGCGACGGTCGCCGTGCTCCCCTTCGCCAATATGAGCGGCGACCCCGACAACGAGTACTTCAGCGACGGACTCACCGACGAGATCATCACCGACCTCTCGCGCGTCGAGGCGCTGCACGTCATCTCACGCACCACGGCGATGCAGTACAAGGGGTCGGCGCAGTCGCTGCGCGATGTCGGCGCGGCGCTCGGCGTTCGCTGGGCCCTCACTGGGAGTGTGCGGCGCGCCGGCAACCAGCTGCGCATCACCGCGCAGCTGGTCGATGTGCGCTCCGACGCGCCGCGGTGGGCCGAGAAGTACAGCGGCACGCTCGACGACGTCTTCGATGTGCAGGAGCGCGTCTCGCGCGCGATCGTGCAGGCGCTGGACGTGGCGCTGTCACCGCAGGAGAGCGCGCAACTCGCCGCGCGCCCCCTGCAGGATGTGCGAGCCTTCGAGCTGTACCTCAAGGCCCGCGAGGCGCTCGCCGGGTACGACGTGGCGCGTGCTGCTCCCTTCATCGCACGCGCCGTGGAGATCGCGGGTCGCGTCCCCGTGCTGCGCGCTCTCGAAGGGCTGAGCGGCATCATGCAGCTCCGCACCGGCGCGTCGCGGGCGCCAGCGCTGCTGGCCCACATCGAGAGCGAAGCGCGCGCCCTCATCGCCGAGGTCCCCGACCTCGCGTACGGACACGCGCTGCTCGGCTACCTCGCCTACGAGACGGGTGACCAGATCACCGCGGTGCGTTCGTTGCGGCGCGCGTGCGCGCTCGATCCCGCCGATGGCGACATCCGCTTCTTCCTCGGCATCTCACTCCAGGCCGGTGGGCGGGAGAACGCGCGCATCGGCCAGGAGTGGCTCGCGCTCGATCCGCTCTCGCCGCTCGCCAACATCCTGGTCGCCGCGAACACGTGGTTCACGGGACGCCTCGGCGAGGGGTTGCCCTACATCGAGGAAGCCGTACGGCTGGCGCCCGCCGGGCTGATCTTTCACTGGGGACTCGGCAACCACTACGCCCTCATGGGTCGCTTCGACGACGCCGCGCGCCAGGTGGCGTGGCTTCGCGAGCATGCGGCGCAGCTGCCGTACACCGCGCAGCTGCACGGCCTCGTGACCGCCGCCACCGGTCGCCCCGCCGAAGCGCTCGAGATCCTCGCCGCCATCGACGAGTCGATGCTCGACGGACACCACACGTTCCACCTCGGCGAGTCGTACATCATGGCGGGTGCGTACGAGCGGGGGATCTCGCTGATCGACCGCGCGATCACCATGGGCTTCTACACGGTGGAGTACCTCGAACGGATCTGCCCCTTCTACCAGGCCGTGCGCGACCGTGAGGATTTCGCGCGACTGGTGGAGCACGCGCGCCGTCGCTCGGCGGAGTTCGAGAGAGGGATCTCGATCGTAGACAGCTGACGAGACGGCGTGGCCCCCCGCCTCTGGACCATCGGGGCGTACCTTGCCGGGCGGGCGCGGATACTTCCGACCGATCAACCGCAGGGCAGGCAGGAGATCGCCCTCGCACACGCCTCCCTCTCCCGCGCGACGGCCTGCGCCAACGAGAGCAGCGACCGCTCCTGAGGTGAAGAATATGTCGTATTCGACATATTCTCCGGTCGATTGCTCGCGGAAGAAACCATGTGCGGCGCCGAGCGATTAGAGGCAGAGAGAATGACCGACGCGAACCTCAGGTGGACGACACGGTCTTCTACGTCCCCGAGTCGCCGCGGTCCCTCGTACTCGTGGACCGTGCCGGGAGTGCACCCCCGGCCATGAGTGAGGGCCGCAACTTTCACATCGCAGCAGGTCAACCTGAGGTGCATCGCCGAGCCCGCACGGCGCGTACTGGCTCCAGTCTCGATCCTACAGCGGCGTGGACACCCCGACCTTGAACCCGTCGGGATCCTTGAACTGGAACATCCGCGCGCCCCAGGGACGATCCTCGGGCTCGTTCAGGAGCGCCCATCCGGCCGCCTTGAGCCGTGCAGCGGCGGCGTCCACATCCGCGGGGCTGGCCACGTTGAGCTGCAGGTAGAACCCCTGCCCCTTGATGCGGTCCCAGCCAAGCTGGCCATCGTCCTGATTCAGGACGATACGACAATCGCCGGCAACGATGACGGCGGCGACAACCTTGCCCTCGTGCTCGAACGAGTGAGCCACGGCAAAGCCAAGGACGTCACGGTACCAGCTGATCGATGCCTGGAGATCCTTGCAGGTGAGGGAGCAGCCCAAGTTGGTCGCATTGATCGAGGCAGTCGCGCTGCTCATGGCGTGTTCTAACGGAGGGAGGGAAGGGGCGTCACGCGCGGACGCGGTAGTGTACGCTTCCATGCCTGACGCCGCTACCCGCTGCGGTCACTCCCTGTCACCGATCGGGCACGACCACGTACTCCGCCCCCGGCGCCGCCTCGAACGAGACTCGTCCCTGAGCCAGGCGCTTCGTGGCGACACGCCTTCCGCCCCGCGTTACGCGCAGTGCATCGGTGCTCCGTAGCACGACCGGCCCGGCGCGCGTCGCGCGCACTGCCGCCCGCACCAGCCGCCTCTCCTCCCACGCCACATCCACCTCGTAGCCGCCGCGCGCACGCAACCCGCGCACCGCGCCGCTGCACCATGCCGCCGGCAGCGCGGGAAGCAGGTGAATCGCCCCGTCGTGCGATTGCACCAGCATCTCGGCGATCGCCGCCGTCGCGCCGAAGTTGCCGTCCACCTGGAAGGCGCGCCCGCATAACGAGATCAGGTTCGGCAGCGACGAGCGCCCCAGCAGCGCGCGGAACTGCGCCCACGCGCTATCCCCCTCGGCGAGCCGCGCCCGCAGCCCCATCTTCCAGGCGTACGACCAGCCGCAGCCACCGGTCCCGCGCCGGTCGAGCGTGACCTCGGCGGCCTTCGCGAAGGCTGGGGTCGCGCCCGGCGTGATCTCGCGTCCGGGATAGAGGCCCCACAGGTGCGAGAGGTGCCGGTGCTGCGGTTCGATCTCGTCCCAGTCGTCGAGCCACTCTTGCAGCTGGCCGTGCTTCCCGACCTGGTTGGGGGCGAGCCTCGTGCGCGCCGCGCGAGCCTCGGCGGCCAGCGCGCTGTCGGCACCCAGGGTCCGCGCGGCTTCGTCGAACTCGGCGAAGTCCTCCCGGATGATCTGCATGTCCATGGTCGGGCCGGCAGTCATCGTACGCGCCGTCAGCTCCAAGCCGGTGACCTCGTCGAAGAACACCCCGTTCCCCGGCCACGCGGGAGAGTTCTCCGGAGAGTTGGACGGCGCGGTGACGAGCCAGTGGCGCTGCGGGTGCTCGACGAGGATGTCGAGGAGGAAGCGCACCTGGTCGCGCAACATCGGATAGATGGCGCGCAGGTCGCGCTCGTCGCCGGAGAAGCGATAGCGCTCGAAGAGGTTGGTCATGAGCCATGCCCCGCCCACGGGCCACGCCCCCCACGAAGGGCCGTCCATGGGCGCGGTGGCGCGCCAGAGGTCGGTGTTCTGGTGCACGACCCACCCGCGCGCCCCCCAATGCTCGCGCGCGGTCGCGGTCCCCACCTCGGCGACCTCCTGCACGAGGCGCTGCAGCGGCTCCACCAGCTCGGCCAGGTTCCCCGACTCCGCCGGCCAGTAGTTCATGGGGAGGTTGATGTTGATCGTGTACTTGGAGTCCCACCACGGGTTGGGGTTGTCGTTCCAGATTCCTTGCAGGTTGGCGGGTTGCGTTCCGGGACGCGAACTGGAGATCAGCAGGTAGCGCCCGAACTGGTAGTACAGCGCGGCGAGGGCGGGGTCGGGGCGCGGGTCGGCGGGGGCGGTGGCGCCGGCGGCAGGCGCCAGCCGGCGGATGCGCGCGTCGGTCGGGAGCGCTGCCACGTCGGACGGGGTCCCGCCTAACGCCAAGTGCACGCGCCGGAACCAGCGCTGGTACTCGGCGACGTGATCACGCCAGAGCGCGCCGTACGGGCGCTCGCCGGCACGCGCGAGGGTGGCGAGCACGCGCCCCTCGGGATCGCCGCTCACATCCTTCGGGGAGACGAACGAGGTCGCGGCGGCGAGGAGGAGGACGACGGTATCGGCCCCCGCCACGTGCAACGTCCGGTAATCGGTGCGCACCGTCCCCCCGGACGCGCGCGCCACCAGGCGCGCCTCGTAGCGAAGCCGCCCTGCGATGCCCAGGTAGTCGGAGTTCTTCCCCGTCAGGCGCAGCGCGTTCGGGGAAAGGGCGTCCATCCGGAAGTAGTCGGTCCCGTAGTTGGAGTGCGCGGGGTTGCGCACTCCGCGCAACTCGGCCGCCACGGTGATCGCCTCCGGCCGGTCGGCAGTGAGCCGCACCACCAGCACCTGGTCGGGGGCGCTGGCGAAGACTTCGCGCGCGTAGGTGACACCGTCCCGCCGGTACGACACGCGGACCACGGCCTCGTCGAGATCGAGCTCACGCCGATAGCCGGTCACGGCGCTGTCGCCGGGGAATGTGAGGAGCAGGTCGCCGAGCGGCGCGTATTTCATTTGCTCGTACGGCACCCCCATCATGCGTCGGCCAAAGAGGTCGTGCG
>DAIESF010000249.1 GCA_027346425.1 Gemmatimonadota bacterium
TCAGGAGGAGTGCGGCCAGAAGTGACAAACGACGTGACATTGGAGGCGTCTCCGGTGAAGGTTGCTCAGGAACGAGGAGACGCTATCGGCGGGGTCTGACAACGCCGTTCATACCTTGGTGCAGGCGACCCACCACAATCGGGCGCGCCGCCCCGGGGGATCTCGAGCACCAGCGTCCGCGCCCTCTAACCTCCCATAAGCCGCAACCGATCGAGCAGCCGCTCCCGCAGCGCCATCGGCGCCAGCACCTCGGCGTCGCGCCCGTACTGCAACACGTGGCGCATGGCCCACTCGCCGTCGGCCACGGGGTGCTCCATCTCCAGCGACCCGTCGGCTGCCAGCGCCTTTCCCTCCCGCTCGGCGATCCAGCGGGCGATCCGCGGCGAATAGCGCACGCGCATCGACTCGCTCCCGGCGTGGTTGAAGACTTTCCCGCGCTGCAGCACCTCGTCCACCGAGAACGTCGACGGCCGCTCGAACCGCTCGCCGAGGAGCGTCGCATCCTCCACCCGGTCCATCCGGAAGACGCGGATCTCCTGCTCACGCTCGCAGTAGCCCACGATGTAGAGCATCCCGTTCGACGCCACCAGCGCGTACGGGCAGAGGATTCGCTCGCCGGGAGTGGCGCTCCCCGACCGGCGGTATACCAGCCGCACCTTGCGCTGCTGCTGCAATCCCTCCTTCACCACCGCGAGATGTGCGGTGTTGCCATGCTCGCCCAGCGATGCGCCGTAGAGTCCGTCGGGGATCGAGTCCGCGGGGAGGCGGGTGATGACCGAGCGCAACCGCTCGCGCGCCCGGTCGAGCGCGGCGTACTCGTCCGGGGGGCGGTGCGCCCGCAACACCGCCAGCCCCAACTCGAGGGCGCACAGCTCCGGCACCGTCAGCCGCATCGGGCGCATCAGGTGGTTCGAGACTGCCGAGACGCGATCGGGCTCGACGTACAGCTGCACCCCGTCCACGAATCCCGCCGGCGCGTCGTAGCGCGTCACCAGCGAGTACAGGTCGCGCTGCAGCACCTCGGCGGTCGTCCCGATCCGCGCTGCGACGTCGGCCAGGCTGTGCTCCTCGCCGTCGGCGATCTGCGGGACGAGGTGGAGGATGCGCCGCAATTGCGCCGCCGCCCCTTTGGGCTGCCACGCGTCGCCCGATGGCACCGCAGACTCGTCAGGCTTCGCCGTGCCCCTCGCTGGTAGCGTGGCCGTGGACGCCGGCGCCGGTGGCGCCCCGTACGAATAGACGGCCGCGGTCGCCTCCACCTCGCGCCGGTACATGTCCACCACATCAGGCGGGCCCACCGGGCGCAGCTCGCCGGCAAACGAGAGGAGCCAGCGCACGAACGCATCGCGGCGTCGCACATCGAAGGCGCGCCGGTTCGGACTCCCCTCCACCGCGCGCCCGAGGCGCATGGCCGCCATCGTTGCCCCCGACTCGCCATGGAACTCGACCTCGACCGGTGTCGCGTCGCCGTCGCCGAGCTCCCAGGTGTGCCGCGATCGCGCGTGCTCGCGCAGCCTGAACGTGGCCGGGACTTCGTAGTCCGCGCTCTGCGCCTTGAGCGCGTTGACCTTCACCTTCCCCATCCGGTTGAGCCGGAAGTTGCGCAGCTCGCCGCGCCCCCGGTCGCGCGCCGCCAGGTACCAGTTGCCGCTGAGGAAGAAGAGCCCGTACGGCTCCACCTCACGCTCCTCGGTGCGATCGGTGCTCATCGCGTGGTACGAAAAGGCGACCGACTTCCGCCGCCGCAGCGCATCGCCCAGCAGCTCGAAGGTGGCCGCATCGGGGCGGGCGCGCGACAGGACCACGCGCGGTTCGTCTGCCGAGGCGCGCGCTGCGTCGACCGGAAGGTCGACGGCGAGCTTCCGCAGCGCGCTGTCCACGTCGGCCGCCAGGAGCGGATCGCCGAGCCCGCGCACTCCGGCCGCGGCATCAACGACCGCTTGCAGCTCGTCGGCCTCGAAGGTGAGGGAGGTGAGCGACTGGTAGCCGTACTTGTCGGACCTCCGCGGCTGCACGACGTCGCCCCCCGGCGCTGCAAAGCAGAGGTAGGGGAGGTAGAAGTCCTTCCGCTCGACGCGGTAGGCCCCGTTGGTCGTCCCGTCCTCGTCGTCTTCCGACTCGAGCGGGACGCCGAAGGCGCGCAGCTCGTCCTTGTCGCGTTCGAAGGTGCGCTTGAGCGAGTCCTTCAGCTTCCGTTTCGTCACGTCATCGGACGCGCGTTCCGCTTCGGTGAACTTGATCCAGTATTCGGGGACATCGTGCACGAGCTCCTCGAACGTCACTGCGTGCCGGCGGGCGAGGAGGCTCGCCAGCAGGTCGACCCAGCGTTGCAGCTTGGGATTCGGCGGGGCGACGACGGGGAGGTCGTCGTCTTCGTCCTCACGTACTGGCGCCATCGCCCATCGCCTCCACCATTCGTGCCTCGAGTCCGCTCGTTCGCCCCGTACTGCGCGCAAACGCGGCGCGTATGGCCGCCGAGCTCCCTACCAGCGTCACCCCGCGCCGCGCCCGCGTCGCCGCCGTGTACAGCAGTTCGCGGTTCATCACCCGGCTCTCGTACTCGGGGACGACGACCATCACGTCGTCGAACTCCGACCCCTGCGACTTGTGTACCGTCATCGCCCACGCCGTCTCCACCGAGGGTAACCGCACCGGGGCGATGGCACGGATCGTCCCGTCGTTGGCGCGGAAGTGCACAAGCGAACGACCGTCCTGACGCCACACCACCCCGACATCGCCGTTGAATACGCCGGTGGTGTAGTCGTTGGCGGTCACCAGCACCGGGCGCGCGTGATACCACAGCTCCTGCACAGCATGCCCGCGCTTCGCCAGCCATCGTTCGACCGCAGCGTTGATTCCGCTCACTCCCATCCTCCCCTCGCGCTCGGGGGCGAGAATGCGGAAAGCGTCGAGCGCATCGAGCAACTCGGCGGGGTTCGTGGCCGCAAGGCAGCGCTCGAGGCTCGGGACCAGCGGCTCCAGCAGTGCATCCGTGCTTGGCGCCGGCGGTCGCAACTGCACATCGTGTGTCTGGTCGTCGGCGCAGGTACGCAGCACCTCGTCACCGTCGCCGCCGAGTATCGCCTCGGCCAGCCTCCCGATCGCCGGATGCTCCTTGAAGCGCCAGCTCGTCGTGAGCCAGGTAACGCTGTCGCGCATAGGTGATCCCGCCGGACTGGCGAGCGCCGTGCGGCAGAGCGAACCCAGCACGTCGCCAGCATCGACGCTCGCCAACTGGTTGTGGTCGCCGACAAGGATCAGTGCTGCACCCGGCTTGAGTGCCTTTAGCAGTGCATCGAGCAACAGGACGTCGACCATGCTCGCCTCATCGACGATCACGATGTCGTTGTCGAGCGGATCGGTCGCATTGCGGCGAAAGGTGTCGTTCTGCGGGCTGTAGCCCAGCAGGCGGTGCAAGGTGCGCGCCTCGCCCGGGAACTCGGAGCGCACCCCGGTCTCCTTCGCGATCGCATCGAGTCGCTGCCGAATCGACTCCGTCAGCCGAGCCGCCGCCTTCCCGGTCGGGGTGGCGAGTGCGACGCGCAGCCCCGGCTGGGTGCTGCGCAACTCGACCAGCATCTCTGCAACGCGGGTCGTCTTCCCTGTTCCGGGGCCGCCGGTGATGATCGAGAACGACCGTCCTCCCGCATCGGACTCCATCGTCACGAGCCGCTGCACATGTCGCGCAATCCGCCGCTCAGCGTCGAAGTAGCGACGGAACTGCAGCGCATCGCCGTTGAGTACGAGCGGGGTGAAGACGTTGCCGTCGCCCATCAGCGATGACGTGCCCAACACCTCGCCCCACCACATCGCGTCGCCGTCGGGAAGCACGTCGGGCGAGCCACCGTCCGACACCACCGCCGCCGAAACCACCGACATGGCGGCACGCGCCTGGCGGGCGAGCTGCGCGAGGGTGATGGCGCTGTGCCCCTCGCGCCGGGCGCGACTGGCGATCGCCGTCGCCACCGCCGCCGCCATCGCCCAATCGGCGCCCTCGTCGCTCCGCCGCACGCACAGTTCCGCCAGCTGCACATCGACCGGCTCGCAGATGCGCGCCTTGTGCATCGCCGCCAGCATGTCGCGCACGCCAAACGGCGGCAGGTCGCCGTCGCCCGCCGCGGCCATCAGGGAGGCTCTCACGTGCGTCTCCCGAGCGTCGCGTCCAGCGCCTCGAGCAACGCCGGCGTCGGCGTGTCGCGGAACCACCCGCCATCGCCCGCCCCCGTCACACCGCGCAAGAAGACGTACGCCACCCCGCCCCAGTGCTTCGCCGCATCGTACCTTGGCTGCCGGAGTTGCAGGTGACGGTGCAATGCCACGAGATAGAGGTGGTACTGCAGCGTGTAGTGGGCCTGCATCATCGCCTTGGAAAGAGCCTCGGGGGCATAGTCCTCGTCCTGATCCCCCAGGTGATTCGACTTCCAGTCCATCAACCACCACCGCCCTTCGTGCTCGAAGGCAATGTCGACCACGCCGCTCAGATAGCCACCCACCGCCGAGTCGCGCAACGTCCGCAATGCGGGGGCATACTCGCGCGCATGCGGTGAGCCGTGCGCCGCCAGCACGTCGGCGATGCGGCGCGCCGACGCCGACTTCACCGACAGGTCGAAGCGCCACTCGCGCAACGAGTCGAGCACCGGGACCCGCGCGAGGGCGAAGGTAGCGCCGGGAACCGGCGCCGTGCAGACCGTGCGCAGCATCTGCATGACGTCGTCCACCCGTTGCGCCCCCTCAGGGATATCGGTCCACAGTCCGTGCCGCGCCAGCGTGCGCTGCACCATCTCGCGCGTGCGCGGCTCAACGCTGCGCCTGAAGTCGAGCGACTCGAAGACGTCGTGCAGCGCGATGCCGCCCTGCCGCCCGGCGGGGAAGGCGCGGAAGCCGGTCGCGGGCGCGCGCTCCCCCTCGAGCACGGGGACGAGGAGCGGGTCGGCGACGTCGCGACTCTCGTCGCTGTGGGCGTTGCTGACCAGTCCAGTGAACGAGGTCAGGGCCCAGGTGTCGAGCTGGCGGGGGGCGAGGTGCAACTCGAGCGGCTCGGCGGTCGGCACCCCCTCCTCGTGAGGCTTGGCCACCGCTCGCGCCCCTTCGCCATCGACGTCGCGCAACGACATCGTCCCGCCCGACGTCGCCACGAGCGCCTCCACCGTGGAGCGTTCCATGCCGTCCCGCCCGTCGCGCAGCAGATAGCCAATCGAAGACTTCGACGAGGG
>DAIESF010000119.1 GCA_027346425.1 Gemmatimonadota bacterium
GCCGCTCGGGGTGTAGATCTCGGTGGTCGCCGTATCATTAAAAAAGTCGGCGTTCACGAGGGGGCCACCGGAGTTGCCGGGGTTGATCGAGGCGTCGGTCTGGATCATCCCGACGTAGATGCCGTTCCCTTCGCTGCGCCCCATCAGGTTCCGCCCGGTGGCGCTGATGACGCCGGCGGTCACGCTGGGCTCGGTGTTGCCGAGGAGGAAGCCGAACGGGTTGCCGATGGCGATGGCCCACTCGCCAATGAGGAGCTGTTCCGAGCTGCCTAACATGGCGACCGGGAGGTTCCGGGCGTTGATCCGGATCACGGCGAGGTCGTTGGTCTCGTCGAGCCCGATGAGGGTGGCGGTGTAGGTCGCCCCGTCGCGCAGCATCACCGAGATGCGGCTGGCGCCGCTCACCACGTGGGCGTTGGTGACGATCACGCCGTCGGGGCGGATGATGAATCCCGAGCCCAGCCCGGGTTGCACCTGCTGCCCCGACCGCCCGCCGAAAAACTGCTCGAAGGCGTCGGCCGGAACGCGCTCGACGGTCTCGGTCTGCACGGTGACGACCGCAGGGGCGACGCGGGCCACGGCGTCGGTGATGGCGGTGCGCCGCGAGGCGCTGATCTGGGCCTGCTGCGCGGCCACCGGCGCCGAGGCGGCGAGGGCCGGCATAGCCGGCGAGGGGGCGCCACCGTCGCAGGCGGTGCCAAGGGCTACGGCGATGGCGGCGAACGTGTCGCGGATGCTCATGCGTCGGCGAGATAGAGTTCGCGCGGGTAGGTCACGCGCTCGAAGAACAGCGCGTGGGCTGGCGCGGGGGGGGAGACGTCGGTGTTGGTCGTGGCCGACAGGAGGGTGGCCACGTCGCCCGGTGCGCGGCGCCCGCTCGCGACGTCGAGCATGGTGCCCACGAGAAACCGAACCATGTGATGCAGAAAGCGATTGGCCTCAACGTGGAAGGTGAGGCCCCCCGTGCGGTCGCTCCAGCTGGCGTCGGTCACGATGCAGCGATGGTGGTCGTGGTCAGGGGCGGTGCCGCGCACCGCGAAGGCGATGAAGCAGTGATCGCCCACGATCTCCCTGGCGGCGGCGTCGAGCAGGCAGCGATCGACGGGGTGTCGATACGCCCACTCGGTGCGACGCCGGAACGGAGACTGTGCGTCGTCGTCCGTTCCCACGTAATACGAATACCGTCGGGCCAGTGCGCTGAACCGTGCGTGGAACTCGGGGCGCATCTCATGCGCCGCCGCTACCCACACGTCGTCGGGGAGGAGTGCGTTCATGGCGCGGCGCAGCGACGGCGCGCTCCATTTGTCCGGCACTCGCACACCGACCGCCTGCCCGCGCGCGTGGACGCCCGCGTCGGTCCGGCCGGCCCCCTGGGCCACGATCCGTTCACCGCACAACCTGGCGAGCACCCGTTCGACCTCACCCTGGACGGTCCTCGTCTCAGGCTGCACTTGCCACCCGGAAAAGGCGGTCCCGTCGTAGTGCAGCACAAGCTGCAGGGTGCGCACCGACATCACGGCGAAACTTAGCCCGGTGACCCTTCAAGTCAAGCAAATGCGACGCGCTGGCGAGCGTGGCCAAACGATTGACTTCGCTTGATCTACAGGCTCACTTTGCACCTCGGCGCGGCCCCCGGTGGAGGGAGCGGCGTACCCTCCCGACATGTCGATTCGCACCCTCCCGTCGCTCGCGCACGCCCTCAGTGTCGCCCCCGATCTCGACGCCGCCCTCGTGGCGCTCGGGGAGGCGCTGGTCGAGTCTGATCGCTCGGCGGTCGTCGCCCTGTTCCGCTACGACGGCCGGCGCGACATGCTGCGCGAGCGCCTGACCCCGTCCGGGAGCCAGGTCATCCGCGCCACGGTCGACACCACCGTCGACCACCTCCCCCCGGCGGCGCGCGCGATGGTGACGCACGGCGGGCAGTTCGTCGACCTCGGCGACAAGTCGGTCGAATACGCGCGCCTCCTCGGGCTCACCCCCTTTGCCGACGGCGGGATCCTCTCGCTCCGGGGCCTAACGACCGACGGCGACCTGTCGGCGATGCTCGCGCTCTACGAACAGCGGCGGATGTTCGGGACGCGCACCACCGAGCGCTTCGCCCCGTCGGTGGCCCTCTTCGAGCTCGCCTATGGGCGCTTCGGCGAGCGCGAGGCGCGCCACGAGGCGGTGCGCACCCTCGAGGACGTGACCCAGCGCGTGCACGGCGAGTACGTCAAGAAGCTGGCGGCGCTGGAGCTGGAACTGGGGCGCGCCCGCGGCGCAGCGTCCCAATCCAGCGCCGCCGACAGCGAACGACTCCTGCAGCTCGAGCGCGACATCGCGGGGGCACAGGAAGAGGGGCGACGCGCCGGGCGCAAGGCGGCCTCGCTCGAGCAGCAACTCACGGCCGCCGTCGCCCAGCTCGAACAGGCGCACATCGAGCTGCACCGGCGCAACGAGTCGCTGAGGCAGAAGACGCGCACGCTGTACCTCATCGAGCGCTCGCTCCGGGTCGACAACACGGCGCACGACGACCCGCGCCAGCTGGTCGACGGGCTCCTCGCCCTCGTGGGCGATGACATGCAGGCGCAACGCTGTTCGCTGATGCTCCGCGCCCCCGAGCCCGGGATGTTGTACCTGGCGGCGGCGCGCGGACTCGCCCCCAACATCGTCCTCGGCTCCCGCGTCCCGCACGGCAAGGGGGTGGCCGGGATCGTGGCGGTGTCGCGCGAACCGCTCCTCGTGCAGGATGCCGCCGAAGCCGATCGCCACCCGCTCCTGCGCGATCAGTACCTCACCACCGGGTCATTCATCTCGTTCCCCCTCATCTATCGCGATGAACTGATGGGGGTGGTGAACCTGACCAATCGCGCCAAGCGGGGCGTCTTCGTCGAGGAGGACGTCGAACGCGTGAGCCTCCTCGCCCTGGTGATCGCCCTGATTGCGGCCAATGCGCGACTCCCGGAGCGGCTCCTCGTGGAGATCGGTGGTCGCTAACGCATTGCAGCAGGCGATTCGGCGACTGGCATTCGGCGAGTCGCTCGACGCCGCGTCGGCGGCCGCCTCGTTCGGCGTCATCATGCGCGGCGAGGCCTCGCCGGCCCAGGTCGCAGGGCTCCTCATGGCGCTCCGGGTCAAGGGAGAAACGGTGGACGAAGTGGCGGGGGCGGCAACGGCGCTGCGCGACGCGATGGTCC
Organism: Gemmatimonadota bacterium; assembly: GCA_027346425.1. Classification (GTDB taxonomy): domain Bacteria; phylum Gemmatimonadota; class Gemmatimonadetes; order Gemmatimonadales; family Gemmatimonadaceae; genus SCN-70-22. The sequence goes on from DAIESF010000119.1 coordinate 3,177, forward strand.
ACCTCCCCGCCGACGATCCCGATTCCCTGGTCGACACCTGCGGCACGGGGGGAGGAACGCTCACCACCTTCAATATTTCGACCGCCTCCGCGCTGCTGGCCGCCGGCCTGGGCGTGCGGGTGGCGAAGCACGGGAATCGCTCGTTCACTTCGCAGTGCGGGAGCGCCGACGTGCTGGAGGCGCTCGGCGTCCGGCTCGATGCCCCCCCGGCGGTGATGGAGCGCGCGCTGCGCGAGGCGGGCGTCGTCTTCATGTTCGCACCGAGCATGCACCCTGCCATGCGGCACGTGGGGCCGGTGCGCCGCGAACTGGCGGTCCCGACGGTCATGAACATCGTGGGCCCCCTCGCCAACCCGGCGCTGGCGGGGTGTCAGGTCCTGGGCGTTGCCGACGCGGGCCGGATGTCCCTTCTGGCGGGTGCCCTTGCCGCCCTCGGGAGCCGGCACGCACTCGTGGTACACGGCGAACCCGGCCTCGACGAGTTCTCGCCGCTGGGCACGACGCATGTGATCGAGGTGCGCGACGGAAAGACGCGTGAATGGACGGTCGATCCGCGGTCATTCGGGTACGAGACGTTCCCTCCGGAGGCGCTGGCAGGAGGCTCGCCGGCTGAAAACGCCCGCATCGTGCGCGACGTACTGGCGGGGCGGGGGACTCCGGCTGCCACGGCAGCGGTTGAACTCAACGCCGCGGCGGCAGTTTATGTGGCCGACCGGGTGAGCGACTTCGCGGAGGGGGTGGCGATGGCGCGCGAGGGGATCAGGAGCGGCGTCGGGCTCGATGCGCTCGATCGGCTTCGACAGGCCTACTCGCTCTGACGCGCTGGGCTCCCGGCGACGCCGAGAGCCCCTGCGATGGTGGGGAGTGTCGCTAGTACCGCCGGATGACCCCGACGACGACCCCCTGAATGGCGATGTCGTTCTCGTGGACGTACATCGGCGAGAGCGTTTCGTTGGCCGGCTGCAGGCGGATACGCCCGTCGCGTTCGCGATAGAACTTCTTGCACGTCGCGCCACGGTTGTTTAGCAGGGCGATGACCATTTCGCCGTTGTCAGCGCTGCGGCGCTCGTTGACGATCACGAAGTCGCCATCGCGGATCTGCTCGTCGATCATGGAGTTGCCGCGCACCTTGAGCACGTAGTGCTCGCCGCTGCGACTCACAAGTTCCTGCGGCACGGCGACGGTCTCGTTGTACGAGAGCGACTCGATGGGCATGCCGGCCGCGACCGTGCCGAGCAGGGGGAGATCGATGGCCCGCGAAAAGACGTCGGAGGGGAGGATCTCGATGGCGCGACTCTCGTTGTAGCTGCGCCGGATGTACCCCTTTCGCTCGAGGTTGGTCAGGTGCTCATGCACCGTGGCCAGCGAGTTATAGTTGAAGTGGGCGGCGATCTCCTCGAAGCTAGGTGCGTAGCCTCGGTCGCCCGCGTAGTCCTGCAGGTAGGTCAGGATCTCTCGTTGCCGCTTGGTCAACGCCATGGTTCGCTCCGCGCGGGAATGCGTTGGGGACTCGCGTGCACGAGGGAGATCCCCGAACATCTGCCGAAGAAACGATAGCCGAACAAGCCCCGAAGTGCAAGACATTTCGAACTGGACGCCTCCCACCGGTCCGCTCGGCCGGCTCACGAAGGCCGCATTCGAGCGAGCGGAGCATCTCGCGTCGTCGCTCCCTGAGTTGCGCGCTCGGGCCCGTGACGCCGCTCCTGCCCCGCCGTTTGCCGACGCCTTGCGCGTGGGGGGGACGGTGGCCGTCATCGCCGAGCTCAAGCGCCGATCCCCGTCCAAGGGGGTGATCAACGCCGACATCCGGGCCGGAGACCGGGGGCGACTGTATGCCGAGGCGGGAGCGCGCGCCCTCTCGGTGCTCACCGAGCCGGCGGAGTTCGGGGGCTCGGCGGGGGACCTGCGCGAGGTGGCGTCTCGGGTCGCCGTTCCGCTGCTCAAGAAGGATTTCCACGTGCATGTGGCACAGGTCTGGGAGGCCCGGTCGCTTGGGGCTTCGGCGATGCTCTTCATTGCGCGCGCACTCGCCCCCGGTCTGCTCGCGGCCCTGGTCGACGAGGCGCTTGAGGCGCGGGTGGAGCCGCTGATCGAGATTCGCTCAGAAGATGAGTTGGCGCGCGCCGTCGCCACCCCGGCGCAAGTCATCGGCGTCAACGCGCGCGATCTGGAGACACTGGTGATCGATCCGACGGTGACGGCGCGTCTCATTCCCGCGATTTCTGGCGATCGCGTGCGGGTGGCGGAGAGCGGGATGAGCACGGCGGGTGACGTCGCGCGCGCCGCCGCGCTGGGGGCCCACGCTGTGCTGATCGGGTCGTCGCTTTCCCTGGCCCCGGATCCGGCGGCGACGCTTCGCGCGATGGCGACGGTACCGCGAGGTGCGCATGCCCGTTGAGATCAAGTTCTGCGGACTGACCCGGCCGGAGGACGCCCGACTCGCCACCTCGTTAGGCGCGGCCTACCTCGGCTTCATCTTCGCCCCGAGCCCGCGTCAGCTGACGATCGAGCGCGCCGCCATGCTCCTCGCGACGCTCGGCAATTCCGGGCGGGGCGGACGGGCCCCGCGCCCGCGCCTGGTGGGGGTCTTCGCCGGCGCCGACGTGGCCACCATCGCCGCGGCGGTGGCGACGCTCGGGCTCGACGTCGTGCAGTTGCACGGGGCGGAGGATGCGCGCCTGGTGCGAGCGCTGCGCGACGCGACCGACGCGCGCATCTGGCGCGTCGTGCACGTCGGGCCTGAAGGGATCGATGAGAATTGCCTTACGAGTGCCACGCCGTCGGACGGCGTCCTGCTCGACGCCCGGGTCGACGGCATGCTCGGCGGCACGGGGTGCTCGTTCGACTGGGCGCGCGTGCGCGAGTCGGTGACGTCACTGCGGGGGCGGGACCGATTATCCTTGCGGGGGGGCTGCGACCGGAGAATGTGGCGCGGGCGATCGAGCTCTTCGCGCCAGATGTGGTGGACGTCTCGTCAGGCGTCGAGTCGTCACCGGGCTGCAAGGACCCTGCGCGCATGCGCGCCTTCGCAGACGCCGTACACGGAGTTGGACAGGAATGACGGTTTCAGGCCAGGTTCACGATCGCTTTGGCGCCTATGGCGGGCGCTACGTTCCGGAGACGCTCATCCCGGCCCTCGACGAACTCGAGGCGGCCTTCGACGCGGCGATGGCCGATCCATCGTTCGTCGCCGAGTGGCAGTCGCTGCTGGCGCACTACGTCGGGCGGCCGTCGGCGCTGAGCGATGCGCCGCGCTTCTCGGCGCTGGTGGGGGCTCCCGTCTGGCTCAAGCGCGAGGACCTGAACCACACCGGGGCGCACAAGATCAACAACACGGTGGGGCAGGCGCTGCTGGCTCGTCGCATGGGAAAGTCACGCATCATCGCCGAGACCGGGGCGGGACAGCATGGCGTGGCGACGGCCACGATATGCGCGCGCTTCGGCCTCGAGTGTGTCGTCTACATGGGCGAGGAGGACATGCGCCGGCAGGCGCTCAACGTGTACCGGATGCAGCTGATGGGGGCGCGTGTGATCCCCGTCACCAGCGGGACGCGGACGCTCAAGGATGCGACGACCGAGGCCATCCGCGACTGGGTGACCAACGTCCGCGACTCCCACTACATCATCGGCTCGGTGGTGGGGCCGGCGCCGTACCCGCGCATGGTCAAGGCATTCCAGTCGGTGATCGGGAGGGAGGCGCGGGCGCAGATGCTCGAGCGTGCGGGGATGCTCCCCAGGACGGTGGTCGCGTGCGTGGGGGGTGGGTCGAACGCGATGGGAATTTTCGCCGGATTCGTTGACGACAGGGGGGTGGAACTCGTCGGTGTGGAGGCGGCCGGTGAAGGGCTCGATTCTGGCCGGCACTCGGCGTCGCTGTCGCGCGGGACGCCGGGGGTCCTTCACGGCTCGCTGAGCTACCTGCTGCAGGATGAGCGGGGGCAAGTGCACCCGGCGCATTCCATTTCGGCCGGGCTGGACTATCCGGGAGTGGGGCCCGAGCACTCGTACCTGAAGGACAGCGGCCGGGCGCAGTACGTGGCGGTGGGTGACGACGAGGCGCTGGAGGGATTTGCGATGTTGAGTCGACTGGAAGGGATCATCCCGGCATTGGAGACCGCCCATGCGGTGGCGTGGATCGCCGCGCAGCGGGGGCGGTGGTCGTCCGGTGAACCCGTGCTGCTCTGCGTGAGCGGGCGGGGGGACAAGGACGTCGCGCAAATTCGCGAGATGGGAATCCTGTCGCTGTGACGTCGTCGCCGGCACCGACCCAGGTCCTGAGCACCGAGGATCGTCCCGAGCCGCCGTGTCCGGTGGCGCTCGTGGAGGAGATG
>DAIESF010000274.1 GCA_027346425.1 Gemmatimonadota bacterium
GAGCTTCCTGACCGGTACGACGACCGACGTGATGCCGATTGCGTCGATCGACGGCAAGGCGGTGGGTGACGGGAAGCCGGGGAAGGTCACGATGGCGCTGTACGACGCGCTGGCCGCGCGCCTGTACGGGGCCGTCGGCGCCGGTAGGCGTTAGGCATGCGGCGACCGGCGCACCACCGGTCGCGCGCGCGACGCATGGCACTCAGGGGCGCGGCGATCCTCCTTGGGGTCGCCGCGCCCGTTGTCGCGCAACCGACCACGCAGCAGGCCGCGCGACCCCGCGTCCACGTCTTCGCCACCGGCGGGACGATCTCGAACCTGGGGAACGATCAACGGCGCACAGGGAGCGAACTGGTGGATGGGATCGCCGGGCTCCGTGACATGGCCACCATCACGGTCGAGCAGTTCCGCAACGTCCCGTCGGGGAGCATCACCCACGACGACTGGCGGAGGCTCGCCGGCCGAATTCGTCAGCTGCAACAGGGGCCCGACGCCCCCGCAGGCTACATCATCACCCACGGCACCGACACCATGGAGGAGACGGCGTATTTCCTGTCGCTCACCGTGGGGGGATGCGAACCGGTGATCGTGACCGGGGCGATGCGGCAGGCCAACTGGGCGGGGGCCGACGGCCCGTCCAACTTGCGCAACTCGGTGCGCGTGGCCATCGCCCCCGCGTCGCGCGGGCGCGGGGCGATGGTGCTGATGAACGACGAGATCTTCGCCGCCCGCGACGTGACCAAGTCGAACACGACGCGCCTCAGCGCCTTCACGGCCCCCGATGCCGGGGTGCTGGGTCTCGCCGACCCCGACACCGTCGTCTTCCATCGCCCGGCGCCAGCGGCGTGCCAGCCACCGCGCTTCGACCTGTCGACCATTGGCCCCTTCCCGCGGGTCGACGTCGTGTACGCGCACATCGGCGCCGACTCGGTAAGTGTCGACGCCTTCGTGAATGCCGGGGCCAAGGGAGTGGTGGTGGCCGGGGTCGGACGTGGAGGGACGACGCCGTCGATGGGACGGGCGCTGCGCCGGGCGACCGAGCGCGGGGTTACGGTGGTCGTGTCCAACCGTACGGGGAGCGGGCGCGTAGGGATGTGGAGCGAGCCCGAGTCGCTGGATTCGCTCCCGGCCGGGCGCGGGGCGATGGTCGGCGCCACCGACCTGAACCCGCAGAAGGCTCGGATCCTCCTCATGCTCGCCCTCGCGGCGCACGTCGAGGCCCGGGCGCTCCCCGAGCTGTTCAACGCGCGCTAGCCGCGCGACGACTGGAACCATAGACGCGCGCCTATCGCGCGACGTATGTAACCATCAACGCGTGCCTGCGGCGCGACGTCCGTAACCATCAACGCGCGCCTGGCGCGCGACGTCCTTCACCGAACGGTCCATGTCGTTTTCCCACTCGATTGCTGCACAGGACGCCCGCGGCACCGTGCGCCTCGTCCCGGCCGTTGTCCTGCTCGCCGTCCCGCTGTCGGCGCAGCAACCGGTCGTCGTCCCTCGCGAGCACCCGGCCGTGAAGGCGGCGCTCGAGTCCATCCAGCGCGACAATGCCTGGACGCTGGATCAGCAGGTCTCGATCTGCGAGATCCCCGCCCCGCCGTTCAAGGAGGAGAAGCGCGGCCTCGAGATGAAGCGCCGCTTCGAAGCGTTAGGGCTCCCGGTCACCATCGACTCGATCGGCAACGTGATCGCCGAGCGGAAGGGGACCGGAAATGGCCCGACCGTGGCGATCGCCGGCCACCTCGACACCGTCTTCCCCGAGGGGACGAACGTGGCGGTGAAGAAGGATGGGGGAAAGTTCACCGCCCCCGGGATCGGCGACGATTGCCGAGGTCTTGCGACCGTCCTCACCGTCGCCCGCAGCATGCAGAACGCGAAGGTTCAGACGCCGGGAACGATCCTCTTCATCGCCAACGTGGGCGAGGAAGGGCCGGGGAACCTGCGCGGGATGCGCTACCTGTTCCGCAAACCGCCGCAGAAGATCGACTACTTCATCTCGGTCGACGGGACGGGACTTGGCCTCACGACCGGCGCGGTGGGGAGCCAGCGCTACCTCGTGCGCTACGAGGGGCGGGGCGGGCATAGCTACGGCGCCTTCGGCATGGCGAACCCGATTCACGCCATGGGGCGCGCCATCGCCAAGATCGCCGAATTCCAGGTTCCGGCGACGCCGCGCACGACGTTCAACGTGGGGATTGTCTCCGGTGGCACGTCGGTGAACACCATTTCCCCGTTAGGGGCGATGGAGGTCGACATGCGCTCCGAGTCGCCTGAGGAGCTGGCGAAGCTCGATGCCAAGTTCAAGGTGGCGCTGGCGGCCGCGCTGCGCGAGGAGAACGCGCGCTGGCCCAATGCGCGCGACACGGTCGCGCTCAAGATCATCGACATGGGCATTCGTCCGGCGGCGCAGGTGAACGACACGTCGTTCATCGCCCGAACCGCGCTGGCCGCCGGCAAATCGTTGGGCTTCACCGCACCGACCGGGGCGAGCAGCACCGACTCCAACATTCCGATGAGTCTCGGTATCCCGGCCATCACCATCGACGGCGGCGGTGAGGGACGTGGCGCGCATTCGATCACCGAGTCGTATGAGGACGGAAAGGAAGGGTACAAGGGGCCGCAGTGGGCACTCCTGATCGTGAGTGCGCTGTCTGGGGTTGGGCGCGTCAGCTATACACCGTGATCTAGAAGACGAGAGGACGAGAAGACGAGAAGACGAGAAAGGCCCCGCCGGCTTGCCGGCGGGGCCTTGCTTCCTGCTCCTTGCTCAGTCCTCGTCGTCGGGAGCTAAACAAAGATCTCGGCCAGCTTGGCCAGGAAGGTCTGCGACGAGAAGGGTTTCTGCAGGAAGGCGGCGCCGCTGTCCAGCACCTCGTGCTGACGGAGCGCGCCGGCGGTGTACCCCGACACGTGCAACACGCGGATGCCGGGGCGTGCCTGCCGCAGGCGGCGGGAGAGTTCACTCCCACCCATCCCGGGCATGATCACGTCGGTGACCAGAGCGTCGATCGTCGACGCGTGGGCGGTCGCCAGCTCCAGCGCCTCCTCGCCCGTGCTCGCGTGAAGCACCGTGTAGCCGGCGCGCTCGAGGACGCGCTTCATCATCAGGCGCACCGTCGGCTCATCCTCGGCGAGGAGGACGGTGCGTGTCCCCGGGCCGTTGGCGATCGCGTTCGCGGGGACGACCGGAGCGGCGAGTTGGGTCGCGGGGAAGTAGATCGTGAGCGCCACGCCGGACGGAGCGGGTTCGAGGACCACCGCCCCGCTGCTCTCGCGGACGAAGCCATACATCGTCGCCAGCGCCAGCCCGGAGCCGAGCGACGGCATCTCGGCGCCGGCGAAGGGTTCGAGGAGCGATGCCCCGCCCGTGGAGGGGATCTGTATCCCCGAGTGACGCATGGTGATCGTGACGTAGTCGCCCGGCGTCACCTTGTCGGGGAGCGCAGCCCGCGTCTCGGCCAGCCGCTCGCGCCGCACGTCGATGGCGAACGCCCCGCGCTCGCCAATCACCCCGGCCGCATGTGTCGCCAGGTGCAAGAGCATCTGCTCCAGTTCATCCACGTCCACGTGGGCGATTCCCGGCCCGTCGCCGAAGGTGAAGTCCACCTTGGCCGAGCCGGCGAGGACGTTGCGGATCTCCCCCTCGATGCGGCGCACCAGCGCATGCACGTCGGTGGCGCGCGGGGCCAACACCTGCTGGCGCGAGAGGGCGAGCAATTGGCGCGTGAGTTCTGCCCCGCGGCGCGCCGAGCGCCGGATCTCCTCGGCGTCCTCGCGCAGCGGGTCGCCAGCCTCGAAATGATCGGTCAGCATCTCCACCGACGTCAGGATCGTCGTGAGGAGGTTGTTGAAGTCGTGCGCCACGCTCCCCGCCAGGCGGCTCACGGCATCCATGGCTTGCGTCTGGCGGGCTCGCGCCTCCAGCTGCTTGCGTTCGGTGATGTCGACCTGCGACCCCCAGGCCTCGACCAGGTGCCCCTCGTGGACGATCCCCAGCAACGAGTTGAGAAAAATGCGCCGGTCGCCATCCACCCCGCGCTCCACCGACTCGTATCCCTCGAGGCGGTACCCCGAACGGACGAAAGCGTGGAGATACTCGCGATTCTGGGGTTCGTCCGGGTCCAGCAGGTCGCGGAGCGCGGTTCCCGTCAGCTGGCCCGCGTCACGCAACCCATACATGCGGGCCATCGCGTCGTTGCACTCGACGAGGACCCCGCGCTCGACCACTGCGCGAACCTGTTCATCCGCCGGGAGTGCCACCGGAATGGGCGGGGTGGCGGCGATGTGCCAGATCCCCTCGCTCGTGAGGGCGAGGAAGGTGCTGTACTTGTCATCGCGAGAACGAGGCAATCCGACGGAGGGGCGGCGGGGGAAACGAAGCCGCTCATCACCGGTCGACCAGGGCGCTGGGCCGATCGTCGCGATGAAGGTGAGTCGGCTGGGGGCGGGGGTTCAGCGTGCCGTCGACGACGGACTCATGAACGCGAGGCAAAGATCGGGGAGCGCCTGCGAAATCGGAAGCCCGGCGGTTCGTCAGCGCGAGTCCATGAGATCCCTATAACCAGCGCTCGACCTGTGCCCCATAGAGCTGCCGCATGGTGCGCCGCTCGACCGGCGCACCGCTTGCCTTGAATGCCACGAAGCGGCGGAGTACCCGCTGGTAGCGCCGTTCCCCCATCGCCAGCGGATAGTGCGGCATGTCGATCAGCGCCCGTTCCACCCGCCACACGCTACGAGTACTTAGTCTCCAGTCGGCGGTCGTCAAGGCGTCGAGCTGCGCGACACCATAGCCGTTGAGCCGCCCCGAGCCGTCGACGTACGGGTCCATGTAGCTGCGCACGAGCGCCGGGATCGAGCGAAAGACCGGCGGACGCCCGTGCAAGCCGTAGTCGCGCGAGCGCGCGACCGTCCCCCACTTCCCGTCACGCCGGTACAGGAAGAGGACGTGATCGAGCCCGTCGTCCGACTCGATGTCGAGCACGACCGGGGGATAGCCATGATGTTCGAGGATCGCCGCCGTGAAGAGCACCGCCTCGAGGCACGAGGCACGCCCGGCGCCAACCGACCCGCGGAAGGCGCGCAGCGTGTGTTCCCAATTGTAGGGGAGCGCGCGCAGGTAGCGTTGCACCTGCAGCGACGTCCTCAGGCGCTCGATCAGGCGGCGCTCGCGCGCCAGGTACGCGCTCAACGGCGGCGTGCGCACCGGTGCGGCGAAGAGACGCGTGAGGTCGGGGCGACGTTGGGACACGCGCGAGGGTGAACGGAGCGAGCGGGGCATGGGCGCGGGAAGCCTACCGCTTCGCCGCCCCGACGACCAGCGCCCCGGCGACCAGCGCCGCGGCGACCAGGGTCACGGCGCTTGACGGCGCCGTGGCCGCGGCCGAACGTCTCGCGCGCACCCATATCTCCCCGCCGCCCCACGCCCATGCCGCACCCTGCACGCCAGACGATCCCCGATCGCTCACCGGGCCGCCCCCTGCGCCCCCCGCGCCCCCCGCGCCCCCCGCGCCGCTGGCCAGCGCACGCGTG
>DAIESF010000285.1 GCA_027346425.1 Gemmatimonadota bacterium
GCGCTGACCTTTTCCCGCGCCCGCATGGATTCGTTGCGCGCGGCGATGGACGCGCGCTATGAGGCGCGCCTCCCCACCGATGTGTATCGCGCGTCGATCGCCTACGGTGACACGGTGGCGATGCACATCCTTGCCTGGGCGGGGAAGGACAAGTTCAAGGAGTCACGCGGCTGGCCGAAGTACACCGTGACGACAGCGCGCGGGCGCTGGGTCCCCACGCCGCCGGCGTACATGGATGCGGTCGAGCCGCACTGGGGAGAGCTTCGCCCCTTCGTGATGGACTCCGGGTCGCAGTTCCATCCCGAGCCGCCATTGCCGTTCGACTCGGCGGCATCGTCTCCGTTCATGAAGGAAGCGCGTGAGGTGTACGAGACCTCGGCCAAGCTCACCGATGAGCAGAAGGAGATTCTCGCCTTCTGGGACTGCAATCCGTACGTGATGCATGTGCAGGGGCACGCCATGTTCGCCACGAAGAAGATCACTCCGGGGGGACACTGGATGGGGATCATCGGCATCGCGGCGCGAAAGGCGGGGGCCGACCCACTGCGCGCTGCCGACGCCTATGCGCGCACCGCCATCGCCCTGGCCGACGCCTTCATCTCCTCGTGGGATGAGAAGTACCGGAGCAACGTGATCCGCCCCGAGACGGTCATCAACCGTTACATCGACGAAGCGTGGACGCCGATGCTGCAGACGCCGCCATTCCCTGAGTACACCAGTGGCCATAGCGTCATCTCCAACGCGGCCGCGATGGTCCTCACCGACGTCTTCGGCGACCAATTCGCCTTCAGCGACTCGACGGAGATGGAGTACGGACTTCCCGTCCGCAACTTCCCGTCGTTCAAGGTTGCGGCGGCAGAGGCGGCGATCAGCAGGCTGTACGGCGGAATCCACTTCCGGCGCTCGATCGAGCAGGGGGCGGCGCAGGGGAAGCGCGTCGGGGCGCTGGTGGTGGAGCGCATCCACACGCGCCCCGGCGGGGCCGTACTCGCGACACACCGGTAGCGTGCCCTCGGCCCGGACGGAGGCGCGGAGACTGTCCGGCGCGCGGCGGCTGCGCCCCCGCACCCGGGCGCTGGTAGCGTTAGGCGTGGCCTTCATGGCGGCGTGCGGCGAACGCACGCCGGCCGAGCCGCCGCTCTTCGAGCTGCTCACCCCCGAAGCGACCGGAGTCACCTTCAGCAACACGCTCCCCGAGTCGCCCGACTTCAACATCCTCAACTACCTGTACTACTACAACGGAGGAGGAGTCGCGGTCGGCGACGTGAACGGCGACTCGCTCCCCGACCTCTACTTCTCATCCAACCTCGCGTCGAATCGCCTCTACCTGAACAAGGGAGGCTTCCGCTTCGAGGACGTCACCGACAAGGCGGGGGTGCGCGGCCCCGAGGGATGGAAGACTGGCGTCACCATGGCCGACGTCGATGGCGACGGGGACCTCGACATCTACGTCTCCGCCGTCAGCTACCTCGGGATGCATGGCCACAACGTCCTGTACCTCAACGACGGGCACGGGTCGTTCGCCGACCGTACGAAGGAGCTCGGTCTCGAGCACGTGGGTTACTCCACGCAGGCCGTCTTCTTCGACTACGACATGGACGGCGACCTCGACATGTACCTCCTCAACCACTCGACGCACACCGAGCGGGCGGTGGGGTCGCCGGCGCTGCGCAGGGTCCCGCATCCTACCGCGGGGGACCGCCTCTTTCGCAACGACGGCGCGCACTTCACCGACGTGAGCGCGCAGGCGGGGATCTACCAGGGGGTCGAGGGCTTCGGGCTTGGGGTGGTGGCGAGCGACGTGAACCTCGACGGCTGTCCCGACCTGTACGTCGCCAACGACTTCCAGGAGAACGACTACCTCTACCTCAACAACTGCAACGGGACGTTCACCGAGTCGATCGCCCGCGCCACCAGGCACACCTCGCGCTTCTCGATGGGAGTCGATGCCGCCGACTTCGACAACGACGGTCTCCCGGACATCGCCGTCCTCGACATGCTCCCCGATCGCGAGGACGTCCTCAAGACGTCGGCGTCGAGCGAAGGGTTCAACCTGTTCGACCTGCGGGTGCGGGCCGGCTACTGGCCGCAGTATGCGCGCAACACGTTGCAGCTGAACCGCGGGAACGGGCACTTCTCGGAGATCGGGTACCAGGCGGGGGTGGAGGCGACCGACTGGAGCTGGTCGGCGCTCTTCGCCGACCTCGACGACGACGGGCGCAAGGATCTCTTCGTCACCAACGGCATCTACCGCCGCCCGAACGACCTGGACTACATCAACTACGTCGGCAACGAGGCAGTGCAGGCCTCGCTCGCTCGCGGGGTCACCAAGGAGAACCTCGCCCTCCTCGACAGCATGCCGCGCATCCCGCTGGCGAACTACGCGTTCCATAACGACGGGGGCTACGCGTTCACCAACGTGGCCAAGCGCTGGGGGCTCGCGCAGCCGGGCTTCTCCAACGGCGCGGCCTATGTGGACCTCGACAACGACGGTGGTCTCGACCTGGTGGTCAACAACATCGCGGCCCCGGCGTCGATCTACCGGAACCGGGTGCGCGAGCGCACGACCCACGCCTGGCTCACGGTGTCGTTGCATGGCGAGGGGAGGAACACCGCCGGCATCGGGGCCCGCGTCCTCGCCACCGCAAACGGGACCACGCAGTCCCTCGAGCAAGGACCCACGCGCGGCTTCCTCTCCTCGGTCGATCCTCGACTGCATTTCGGCTTTGGTCAAGTGGCGCAGGGCGATTCGCTGGTCGTCATCTGGCCAGACCGACGGGTACAGGTGGTCAAGCCGCTCCCGCTCAACCGGGCGATCACGCTCGAACAGAAGGATGCAACAAGGCGCCTATCGCCGGCTGCACCGGTCACCGCCCCGCTTTTTGCCGATGTCAGCGCCGAGCTGGGTGCACCCGTGCGACATCGTGAGAACGACTTCCTCGACTACAACCGCGAACCGCTGATGCCGCACCGCCTGTCCACCGAGGGGCCAGCGCTGGCCAGCGGCGACGTGGACGGCGACGGGCTCGATGACCTGTTCGTAGGCGGGGCCAAGTGGCAGGCGGGGACGATCCTCATCCAGCAACGCGATGGGACCTTCCGGCCGTCACCCCAACCGGCCATTGCCGCCGACTCGCTCGCCGAGGACGTAGACGCCGCCTTCTTCGACGCCGACGGCGACGGCGACCAGGACCTGTACGTGGTGAGCGCGGGGAACGAGTTCTGGGGCGACGCCGAGGCGCTCGACGATCGCCTGTACGTCAACGACGGGCACGGGACATTCACCCGCAACACCCGGGCGCTTCCACCCTTCCACGACAACGGATCGTGCGTCCTCCCCGGCGACTTCGACGGCGACGGCGACACCGACCTCTTCGTCGGATCGCGCGTCGTGGCCCGTGAGTATGGCGTGACGCCGCGCAGCCACCTCCTCATGAACGACGGGCATGGGACGTTCTCCGACGTGACAGCGGAGATGGGGAGCGCCCTGGGCGAGGCGGGGATGGTGTCGTCAGGCGGTTGGATCGACTACGACGCCGACGGGAAGCTCGACCTCGTGCTGGCGGGAGAGTGGATGCCGGTGCGCGTCTTCCACCAGGAAGGGGGGCGGTTCGTCGATCGCACACGCGAAGCGGGGCTCGGTGGGAGCGAGGGGTGGTGGAACAGCGTCACAGTCGCCGACCTCAATGGCGACCGGCGCCCCGATCTCGTGCTCGGCAACCTCGGGCTCAACTCGTACGTGCGCGCGTCAGCCAGCGAGCCGGCACGGCTGTACGTGGGGGACTTCTTCAACACCGGGTCGCTCAAGCAGATCCTGACCTTCTACAAGCACGGGACCAGCTACCCCGTGGCGGGGCGCGACGACCTGGTGAAGCTGATGCCGCCGCTCAGGCAGCAATATCCGTCGTACAAGTCGTTCGGGGCGGCGACGATCGAGGACGTCCTCCCGCCGCAGGAGCGCGCGAAGGCGATCACGCTCGTAGCGCACACCTTCGCCTCGGCCGTCGCCCTCAACACCGGCACCGGGTTCACCTTGCGACCGCTGCCGGCGGAGGCGCAGTTCTTCCCCGTCTACGCGGCGATGGCGCGCGACTTCGACGGCGACGGGACGGTGGACCTCCTGTTGGGCGGGAACTTCTACGGGGTGACCCCCGTGTACGGGCGCTACGACGCGGGTTACGGACTCTACCTGCGCGGTGCGGGCGATGGCAGCTTTGCCGCCGAGGCGATGTCGGCCAGCGGCGTTGCCGTGGACGGCGAAGTGCGTGACCTGAAGGTGGTGCGTGGCCCCGGTGGACGCGTGTCGGTGGCGGTCGCGCGCAACAACGATACGCTCCTCCTCCTGCGACCGGGGGCGGCGCCGGCCGCATCGCCCTGATGCGGCGTTAGGCGCGGCACGCCACCACGCTGCAACGCTACCTCGCCAGCTCGACCCCTGCTCCCTCCGCGTCGCTCCGCTCCCTCCGCGCCCTCCGCTCCCTCCGCTCCCTCCTCGAGGTCTCGATGGCTGTCACGCACCTGACGACGCTCGACTATGTGGTGATGGCGATCTACTTCGCCGTGGTGCTCGGCATCGGCTGGGCGCTCCGGCGGATGATGCGCACCTCCACCGACTTCTTCCTCTCCGGGCGCTCGCTCCCGCCGTGGGTCACGGGGCTCGCCTTCCTCTCGGCGAACCTTGGGGCCCAAGAGGTGATCGGGATGGGGGCGTCGGGAGCCAAGTACGGGATCGCGACGGCGCACTTCTACTGGGTCGGCGCCATTCCGGCGATGGTCTTCGTGGGGCTCTTCATGATGCCGTTCTACTACGGCTCGCGCGCCCGCTCCGTCCCCGAGTACCTCAAGCTCCGCTTCGACGAGAAGACGCGCACGCTCAACGCGGTGTCATTCGCGGCGATGACCGTCTTCTCGTCCGGCGTGTCGATGTATGCGATGGGGAAGCTCCTCAACCTTCTCCTCGGGTGGGACTTCGACACCAGCGTCCTCGTGGCCGCGGGGATCGTCCTTGCCTACGTGCTGCTTGGCGGGCTGACGAGCGCGATCTACAACGAAGTGCTGCAGTTCTTCATGATCGTCTTCGGCTTTGCCCCGCTCGTCTTCCTCGGGTTGCGGGCGACCGGTGGGTGGCAGATGCTGCAGATGCGCCTCACGCAGGCGGCGATCAACGCCCAGATGACCCCCACCGCGTA
>DAIESF010000295.1 GCA_027346425.1 Gemmatimonadota bacterium
GGCCCCTTGGCTTCGGCGTAGGTGGAGCGGCGCACGATGTGGTAGCCGAACTGGGTGCGGACGAGGGGACCGATCTCGCCGGGCTTGAGCGCCTGCACCGCCTTGGAGAATTCGGGGACCATCGCCGACGGGGGGAAGACACCGAGGTCGCCACCGACGTCCTTGGTGCCGTCGGATCCGTATTCCTTGGCGAGGGCGGCGAAGTTGGCGGCCGTGGCGCGCTTGAGGACGCCCTCGGCCTTCTTCATGATGGCGAGGGTGTCGGAGTCCTGTCCTTGCGCCACCTGAAAGAGGATGTGGCGGGCGGCGAGGAGATCACCCTTGTTGAAGGCGGCCGAGGCGGCGGCATCGGAGGTGTCGGTGACCCACTTCTCCGAGACCTGCTTGTAGAACTTGTTGGTCTTGGCCGAGGTGTAGACCGGCCACATGACCTCGTCGATCAGTTTGTTGTCGTTGAGCGAATCGCCGTTGGCGGCGGCGACGCCGAGGAGCTGGTAGTTGACCCAGGCGTCGGCGATGCTCTGCGCGACTTCCTTGCGGACCGGGACGCGCGACTTGCCGAGGAGATCGGCCAGCTTCTGGACCGAGAGTTCCTGCGACCCGGCGCGCGCGGCGACGTCGACGTGCGAGGAGAAAGCCTCTTTCAGTCCATCGCACGCGGCGAGCGAGACAAGGGCGAGCGCACCAAGGAAGCGAAGGCGAGTCATGTTGGTCCGGTTGAAAATGCGGTGTGAGACTGCTGCTTACCCGGTCCGCGACGGATCGTTCGGGCGCAGGATGTAGAGGGCGCGCACGAGACCATCGAGAATGCCGGCGCCGCCCAGGCGGGTGAGCTTGAGCGACAGTGGTTGCACGCGCCGCACGTCGGCGCGGAACTGCACCTCCCCGAATGCCGCCGTGAGCCCCTTGAGGCGCGGCGCCGCGGAGTCGCGAAAGGTAACACGAGCTTCGTCGCCGTGCACCAGAATCCCCTCGATCCCCATCTCTCCCCCTACGAGGCGGAGCACGGCGTTGGCGAACAGGTGATGGGCCTCCCGCGGCAGGGGGCCGAAGCGATCCCGCACCTCGCCCTTCAGTTCCTCGATCCCGGCAGGATCGGTGAGGTTGGTGAGACGGCGGTACACGTCGAGCTTCGCCTCGGGCGAGGCGATGTACTCGTCGGGGAGGTAGGCCGGGAGGTCGAGCGAGACGTCGGTGGGGACCGCCTTGGGGGCGTCGTCACCCAACTGGACTCGCGTGACCGCCTCCTCGAGCATGCGAAGATAGAGTTCGAAGCCGACGGCCTGCACGTGTCCCGACTGTTCGGCACCGAGGAGGTTCCCCGCCCCTCGCAGCTCCATGTCCTTGAGGGCGACGCGATACCCGGAGCCGAGTTCCGTGTGGTGTTCGAGGACCTGGAGGCGGCGCTCCGCGTCCTCGTCGACCTGGTCGGGGACGACGAGATAGCAGTAGGCGCGCCGGTGCGAGCGTCCCACGCGACCGCGCAACTGGTAGAGCTGAGCGAGGCCGAAGTGGTCGGCGCGGTTGATGAACATCGTGTTGGCGTTCGGCACGTCGAGGCCGCTCTCCACGATGAGGGTGGAGACGAGGACGTCGACGTCGCCGGCGACGAAGCGTCGCATGACGTCCTCGAGTTCCTTCTCCTTCATTTGCCCGTGCCCCACCGCGACGCGCGCGCGGGGAGCCACCCGGTGGATGTGGTCGGCGATTGCCTCGATGGTCTCGATGCGGTTGTGGACAAAGAAGACCTGCCCGCCGCGGTCGAGCTCGCGGGCGATCCCCTCCTCGATGATGCCGTCGTCCCACGGCTCGACGAAGGTGAGGACCGGGGAGCGGTCGCGCGGCGGGGTCTGCATCAGCGTCATGTCACGCAGTCCGGCGAGCGACAGGTGCAACGTGCGGGGGATCGGGGTCGCCGTGAGGGTGAGAACGTCGGTCTCGAGCTTGAGCTGCTTGAGCTTCTCCTTGTGCTTGACCCCGAAGCGGTGCTCTTCGTCGATGACGATGAGCCCTAACTGTGCGAAGCTGACGTCATCGGAGAGGAGGCGGTGGGTCCCGATGATGAGGTCGATCTTCTTCGCCGCCAGGTCGACGAGGAGCGCCGCCTGCTCCTTGGCCGACTGGAAGCGCGACATCACCGCGATGCGCACCGGAAAGTCGGCGAGGCGCTCGGAGAAGGTGCGGAAGTGCTGCTCGGCGAGGATGGTGGTGGGGACGAGAACGGCGACCTGGCGTCCGCTCTGGATCGCCTTGAAGGCGGCGCGGATCGCGATCTCGGTCTTCCCGTATCCCACGTCGCCCACGAGCAGGCGATCCATGGGGCGCGGCTTCTCCATGTCCCCCTTCACGTCCTCCGTCGCCTTGCGCTGGTCGGGGGTGTCCTCGAAGAGGAACGAGCTCTCCAGCTGGCGCTGCCAGGCGGTGTCGGGGACGTGCGGCGGGCGCGAGGCGAGATGGCGGCGGGCGTAGAGGAGGAGGAGTTCTTGCGTCATCTCCTCGATGGCGGCGCGCGTCTTCTCGCGCTGTTGCGCCCAACGGCGCCCCCCCAGCTTGTGCAGCTTCGGCGGCGGCGCGTCGTCGCCCACATCGACGCCGGAGCGGTAGCGCTCGACCTGGTCGATGCGATAGAGCGGGACGTTGAGCCGGTCGCCCCCTTCGTACTCGATCACCGCGACTTCGATCGTGCTCTCCCGCATGAAGAGCTGCTCGATGCCGCGATAGATCCCGACGCCGTGCTCGAGGTGGACGACGTAGTCGCCCGGCTTGAGGGTGGTGATCGCCTCGAGGGCGGAGCCGGTGGAGTAGCGGCGCGCCCTGCGAAGTCTTCGCTCTCGACGAAAGATCTCGTGGTCGGTCAGGACGCGAAGTCCCTTCGCGTCCTCAGAAGACGAGAAGACGAGAAGACGAGAGGACGCGTCCCGTCCCTCGTCCGCCTCATCGCTTACCGACCTCCGCTGCCGGACGCCGGGGGGGACGACGAAGCCGCCATTGAGCACCCCGATCACCAGGCTCGCCGGTGCGCGCGTCGCCGACTCCTCGTTGAGCAACTCGTCCAGGCGCTCGGCCTGCCCCGAGTTGTCGCAGAGGATCATCGTCGGCGTCCCGTCGCGCACCACCTGGCGGAGGAGGCGGATGTCGCGGGCGATATTCTCCGGCGGGCGAATGGGGAAGGTGATGCAGTCCGTCTCCCGCGACGGGTCGGCGGCGGCGATGCGGCCGAAGGTGCCTAACGATCTGGTGACATCCGCCGGAGGGAGGAAGAGCTGCTCGCGGGCGGGGACGTCGTCGCCGCGACGGCGCGCCAGGTCGGCGTGGTGCTGCGCCTCGTCCCACGTGCGCGTGAGCTCGGGGGCGAGGTGCGACTCGTCCGGGAGGACGAGGACGGTGTCGGGAGGAAACAGGTCGAGGATCGACACCCGCTCGGTGCCACGTGCACCCTCGACCGGCGCCACGTCGACCGGGAGGACGACGGCGACCGTGGCCGGGCGCGTGCTGCGCTGCGTCCCCAGCTCGAAGTGGCGCAGTTCGACGATCTCGTCGCCCCAGAACTCGAGGCGCACCGGCTCGGCCATGCCGAACGAGTAGATGTCGAAGATCCCGCCACGCACCGAGAACTGGGCCACGTCGTCGACCATCGGGACGCGCTCGAAGCCGATGGCCTCCAGGTGCGCCGCCAGCTCCTCGGGGCGGCGGATATCGCCCTTGCGCAGCTCGAGGCGCGAGGTGCCTAACGCGATGGGGAGCGCGGTGCGCTCGAGGATGGCGCGGGCGGTGGTGAGGAGGATGCGCACCGAGCCGCGCGAGACGCGCTCCAGCGTCTCGACCCGTTCCCCGGCGATCTCGGCGTGCGGCTCGACCTCACCGAACCCCTCGCGTGGCGGGTACAGGGCGGCCGCCGCGTCGTCGGCCAGGACCTGCAGGTCGGCGAGCCATCGCTCCGCGTCGGGAACGGCGTCGGTGACGACGACGAAGAAGCGGGTGGGAAAACGGCGGGCGAGCGCGGCCACCATCACGGCATCGCTCGACCCGTACAGCCCGGCGACCGCGACTCGTTCTCCCGCCGAGGGGATGGCGTTGGCCACCCGGGCGAAGGCGCCCAGGCGCTCGATCGCGTCGAGGATGGTAGGGAGTGCCATCAGGCGGCGTCGCCGAGACGCTCGCCGCGGCGCAACACGACCGTCTCAGCCACCAGAAGGGCAAGGGCGAGGAGAATGAGCGGGAGCTGCAATGGGCGGCGCGAGCCGACGTCGAACAGCGAACGCTTCCACACCGCGCGGTCGGCAGTGACGACCGCATCGCGCGCGCGTACGCGATCGCGCAGGGTGGCGATCGGGAGGCGCGCCAGGTCGGACTCGTCGGGCTCGGCGTTCACGACCAGCGCGCCGACGCGCTCGGTGCCGCGGCGCAGGAAGTAGACGCCGGCTCGCGTCGGCGCCGGTGCGCCAGCCGCGATGGGTGTCACCTGCCCATCGCTCCCCTCCAGCCCCTCCACCCCGGCCGGATAGCGCACCGCGCCCCCTGGCACTGCCTGCAGGAGGGCGGAGGCCGAGCCCGCCAGTCGCTGGGCGATGATGTCGCCGAGCCAGGGGACGAAGTTGGCGTTGAGGGGAAGGTCGGTGGCGGCCGGGTCGAGCGGCGAGGCGATGATGACGTACCCGTCGCCGGCAACGATCCACGGGGCCCCACCGGCAGTGGCGATGGTGTCGCCGGTGGCGCCGGGCTGCGCCTCGAGTGGATACCGGAGCGAGGCGCGCACGCCATCGAAGCGTTCACCGCGCACCGCGGTTTGGTCGCGACGCGGCTGTGCGAAGCGCCACGGGAGACCGAGACGTTCGAGGGCGCGGTTGGCGGCCCCAAGTCGCGACGGATCGGACGGGGCGAGGAGGAGCGCGGGGAGCCGGAGAATGCCGTCAGCTGCACCGAGGGCCACGTCGTCGCCGGGGGCGACACGCGCGTCCTGGACGAGCGCGTCGACGGCAGTGCGGAGAAAGGGACCGGCGGCCGGGTCGGGACGCACGCGAGGCGCGGCGCCGAGCCAGACCGCGAACCAGCGCGCATCGTCGGCGCGCAATTCATCGGGCTCGAGTTCGACGACCCCGGCGCGCCAACCGCGCCCGCTCGGCGCGGCCCGGACGGTGAGGTCCTCCCCCTCGCGTGCCGTCCCGCGGGCCAGCGTCTGCTCGCCTAACGCGATGCGATAGGTGGCCGAATCGGGGAGCTGCGCGCGCGCCACCACCGCGCCACGCGGAGTCCAGCGCGCGGGACGCGCTTCGGCGAGGACGACGGCGCGGTTGCTGGGAGGCGTCCCGGCCGGGGCGAGCACCGAAAGCCGAACGTCACCGGTGGCCAGCGGGGCATTCCAGGTGGTGGCCTGCGCGTCGGTCACGACAACGACTTGCCGCGCACCGAGCCCGGAGCCCACGACGAGCCCCGTCGCCCGCGTGATCGCGGTGGCGAGGTCGCCCCGCGCGGGGTGCACGTCGGTGCGCGAGATCGCCTGTCGCACGGCGTCGAGCGAGCCGCCGGTCACGCTGCCATCCACGGTCACGAACCAGACACGGTCGCTCCCGGTGGCGGCGTTCGCCGCGTCGAGCGCGCTCGCGCGCAGCGAGGCGAGGAGCGGCTGTCCGTTGACGATGGCACTCGTACTGAGCGAGTTGTCGAGGACGATGGCGAGCGCAGTGGGGACGTGCCCCGCGCCGAAGAAGGCGCCGATGGGGCGCGCCGCGGCGACGGCGATGGCCAGCACGGTGGCGATCCGAAGGAACATCAGCAGCAGGTTGCGGATCTTCAGCTGCCGGACGTTGTCCTTCTCGGCCCGCTCGAGATAGCGAACCGCGGGGAAGTCCACGCGGTTTTCGATGCGACGGCGCCGCAGGTGCAGGAAGAGCGGGACCGCGACGGCACCGGCGAGCAGGAGGTACAGTGGTGCGAGAAAGCTCACGGAAGTCGTTGGCGCGAGGCGAAGGCCCGGCGCAGCGGGACGCCGAAGGGTGAATCGGTGAAGACAACCTCATACCCGACGCCAAGCGCGGCGAGCTTGGAGCGCCATTCGGCGATCGCGTGGTCGACGGTGGAGCGATACGCTTCTTGCACCTCGGAGGCGGTCGCCGGGAGGCGCAGCCCCTCGCGCTCCGGATCGACGAAGACGCCCTCGGGGGAGACGTCGAAGTCACGCTCCGACGGGTCCATGATGTGCAGGACGGTGACGCCGTGTCCTCCCGCGCGCACGACTTTCACGGCGTTGAGCGTCGCCTCTTCGTCCACGAGGAGGTCGGAGATCAGGACGACGAGCCCCGGGCGCGAGACGAGCTTGCCGGCCTGGACCAGCGCCGCCGACATGTCGGAGTCGTTCCCCGCCCCGCCTTCCTCCAACGCACTCACGATGCGGCGCCACTGGACGTTGCGCGCTCGTGGCGGGATCACGCTGCGAAGCGTCTCATCGTAGCGGATCAATCCGACCGCGTCCTTCTGCCGGATGAGCAGGAGGGCGAGGGCGGCGACGACCTGCTCGGCGTAGGCGAGCTTGGTGAGGCGAGACGGGGCGCCGCGCCAGTCCATCGATTTGGAGACGTCGAGGACGATGGCGGCGCGCATGTTCGTCTCTTCCTCGAACTGCTTCACCATCCACTTGTCGGCGCGCGCGACGATCTTCCAGTCGATGTAGCGCAGGTCGTCGCCCGGCTGGTACGGGCGGAACTCCGCGAACTCGACCGAGAAACCTTTTCGGGGCGATCGGTGTAGCCCCTGCAGAAATCCGTCGACGACCCACTTCGCCACGATTTCCATCCGGCCGAGTGAGGCAAGCTGGGCCGGGTCGATCAGGTCGGCGCGCGTGGCGCGGCTCGTCTCCATAGGGAGGCGGAAGCTAGAAAGGGGGCTGGGGCTGGTCAAATGCGATGTGACGTGCCGCCTCCCTACGGCGCGCACGCGGAAAGTGCTGGCGCACGGGTGAGGGGACGTTAGGTTGAATCGGGCACGACAACCGGTGGGAACGGGGAATTGGCACGTTCCGCACCCGACTGATGGGAGGTGCACAATGCGAGGTCGAACGATCATGGCGGGAGCGGCCCTTGCAGTGGCAGTCGGCGCACCCGCCGCCGCACCAGTCGCCGCGCAGACCTCCCGTCCAGAGCGAGCACCGGCGGTTCAGCCACTGCGCTGGAACGATCGTGTGATGGTCGACACGGCTCCGGAGACCCCCACAGTTCGCCTCTGGCTCGAGGGGACACGGTCCTACTCGTATGGCGCCCCCGTGCGCGTCTGGTTCAACGTGAGTGACGACGCGTACGTGGTGGTGGCACGCGTCGACGCCAACGGGCATCTCACCGTGCTCTTTCCGAGCAGCCGCACACGCAGCAGCGAAGTAACGGGGGGTGAGGACATCCAGATCCGCGGCCGGCGCGGCGCCGCCTCGTTCTATGCGACCGACCGCATGGGCGGGGGCTTCGTCTTTGCCATGGCGTCGTACGATCCATTCGACCTCTCGCGCCTGGGGATCCGTGACTTCGATCGCTACGTGACCGGGAGCTACGTCGGACGCCCGACACGCGTGTACGTCGGCGACCCGCATCGCGTCGTCACGCGCTTTGCGAGCATGGTCGGCTTCAGCGAGCAGTCGCCGTACGATTATGCCGTGGACTTCTACAACGTCGACGCGCCGTACTACGTGACCTCGGCCGGCTTCTCGAACTTCTGCAGCGGGTACAACGGCCAGTATCGTCGCGGGCTCGCCGAGCGCTGGGACGACGAGATGTACTATGGGGACGGCGCCAGCTCGCAGTACGACTGCAACTCGTACGCGTACTGCGCGGCGTCGGGATGGTACGGCTGGGGGAGCAATCTCTCGTCGTACGGATTCATGGATCCTCGGTGTTTCTACCCGCGCTCGAATCAGCCCTGGAACTCCAGACCGCCGGTCCCACCGCCGGCCGCCGACTCGGCTCGCGTGCCGAGGTGGCTGACCGACTCGATCAGGGGCGGGCGCCCCGATACGGTGGGGAGCATCCCCGAGCGAACGAAGGCCGAGGATCGCGACGGCCCCGATGGAATTCGGCGCGCCGCCACGGTGTCGACGGGGTCCGGGCGGCCCATCACGATCGGGGATGACGACCCCAGCGGACGCTCGTACGCCATTCCGGGGCGCGCGTTACGCAACTCACCGATGACGTACGGCGGAGGGCGCGAGCGCGACATCGGTGGCGCCCCCGGCCCCGACCGCATCTCCCCCGCCCCCAACGGTGGGTCGACGATCACGTGGGTGCGACCACCGCGCGAGGTAACCGAGGGGCCACGGAACCCGTACGGCGACGGCGCGCTCCCGCGCGGCGCGCGCAACCGCGGGAACGGAGAGCCGAACGACTATCGCAATCGTCCCACGACGTTCGTGACCGGGGCCGAGGGGCGCGCGCCGGTTCGCGCCGCGCCGCCGCGCTTCGACCCGCCGACGCGGACGTACGGCCCGCGATTCGACACGCCGTCGCCCAACGTGCGCAACAGCTTCGACTCGCCGCGCTACACCCCACCGCCACGTTTCGACGCCCCGCGGGGCGACGTCGGGTCGCGCCACTCGCCACCGATGGGGGGCTCGTCGCACGAACCTTCGCGAGGGAGCGAGCCGGTTCGGGCGGCACCAGCGGCCGCGTCTCCCTCGACGGGGGCACCAGCGTCCCCGGCTTCCAAGGGGGAGAAGAAGCCCGGCGCGTAGCGAGGGGTCGCGACAGGCGTTCGACATGACATTGACGGGGGAGCCGACCACAGGCTCCCCCGTCGGTGTCTGGAGGGCGTTCGGGTTATATTTGTGGGCTTCCCGGAGTCGTCGTCCGCCGCCGGGAGCCATCCCCTGCCCCGCAGCTGCATCGTGAATCTCCAGCATATCCGCAACTTCTGCATCGTCGCGCACATCGATCACGGCAAGTCGACGCTCGCCGACCGTCTGATCGAGGCCACGGGCACGCTTGAAAAGCGCGAGATGAAGTCGCAAGTGCTCGACACCCTCGACCTCGAGCGCGAGCGCGGAATCACGATCAAGCTCAACGCCGTCCGGATGGGGTACACGGCGAAGAGTGGCGAGCAGTACGAGCTGAACCTGATCGACACGCCGGGGCACGTGGACTTCACCTACGAGGTGTCGCGCTCGCTGGCCGCGTGCGAGGGGGCGATCCTGGTGGTCGACGCGTCGCAGGGGATCCAGGCGCAGACGCTGTCGAACCTCTTCCTGGCGCTCGATGCGGGGCTGGAGATCATCCCGGTCCTGAACAAGATCGACCTGCCGGGGGCGGAGCCCGAGCGGCGCAAGCAGGAAGTGCACGACCTCATCGGTGTGGACCCGGACGATATCCTGCTGGTGAGCGCCAAGGAGGGGCTGGGGATCCCGGCCCTGCTCGAGGAGATCGTGAAGAAGGTGCCGCCGCCGAAGGGGGATCCCGAGGCGCCGCTGCGTGCCCTGATCTTCGACTCGTACTACGACCGCTATCGCGGTGCCATCCCGAGCATCCGCGTGGTGGACGGGGTGATGAAGCCCGGGATGCAGATCACCTTTGGCGCCAACGATGCGCGATACGAGGTGATCGAGGTCGGCTCGCTGCAGCTGCGACAGGTCAAGGTGGACGCGCTGGCGGCGGGCGAGGTGGGGTACGTGGTGGCCAACGTGCGGTCGGTGAAGGAGACGCGGGCGGGGGACACGATCTTCGACGCCAACAGCCGCGCGGCCGAGGCGCTCCCGGGCTACAAGGATGTGCACTCGATGGTGTTCGCGGGGATCTACCCCACCGACACGTCGCAGTACGAGTCGCTGCGCGACGCGCTGAGCAAGCTGCAGCTCAACGACGCCTCGCTGCACTACGAGCCCGAGACCTCGACCGCGCTGGGATTCGGCTTCCGTTGCGGCTTCCTGGGGCTGCTGCACATGGAGATCGTGCAGGAGCGGCTCGAACGCGAGTTCAACCTCGACCTCGTGACGACGGTCCCCAACGTGGAATACCACGTGTACCGGACCGACGGGGAAATGGAGCTGATCGAGAACCCGTCGAAGCTCCCGTCGCCGCAGGTGATCCAGCGGATCGACGAGCCGTACGTGAAGGCCCGCATCGTCTCGCCGACCGAGTACATCGGGCCGATCATGACGTTAGGCACCGACCGGCGCGGCGTCTACCTGGGGATGAAGTACATCGACACGGCGCGGGGCGAGTTCGACTGGGAGTTCCCGCTGGCCGAGATCATCCTCGACTTCTACGACCGATTGAAGACCATCTCGCGCGGTTATGCGTCGCTGGACTACGAGATGGCCGACTACCGTCCGGGGAAGCTGGTCAAGCTCGACATGCTCATCAACGGCGACGTGCTCGACGCCTTCTCGGTGATCATTCATGTCGACAAGTCGTACGACTGGGGGCGGAAGATCGCCGACAAGCTCAAGGAACTGATCCCGCGCCAGCTGTTCGAGGTGATCATCCAGGCAGCGATCGGGACGAAGATCATCGCCCGCACGACGGTGAAGGCGCTACGCAAGGACGTGCTCGCGAAGTGCTATGGCGGCGACATCTCGCGCAAGCGCAAGCTCCTGGAGAAGCAGAAGGAAGGGAAGAAGCGGATGAAGCAGGTGGGGGCGGTGGAGATTCCGCAGGAGGCATTCCTGGCGGTGCTGCAAGTTGATTAATAGAAGACGAGAGGACGAGAAGACGAGAAGACGAGGGGGGGAGCGTCGCGGCGCCGCCGGCTCGTTGGAGAGTCTGCCCGACTTGCCGTTCGCTCACGCTCTCGACTGGTAGCGATCCGTGTCTCGCGCACTGGTCGTCCAGACCTCGTTCCTCGGCGACATGATCCTGACCACACCGCTCATTCGCGAGCTGGCACGGCGGGGGCCGGTGGATGTGGTGGCGACGCCGGCCAACGCGGGATTGCTGGCGAACAACCCGCACGTGCGGCACGTGTACCGGTACGACAAGCGCGGGGCGCATGCGGGGGCGCGCGGATTCCGCGAGGTCGTGCGGCTGGCGGCGGCCGACGGGGCGAGCGACATCGCCTATCTCGCACAGGGGTCGGTGCGGAGCGCGGCGTTGGCGGCGGTGGCCGGCTACATCGAGCGCATCGGCTTCGAGACGTCGGCGGGGCGCTGGCTCTACACGCGGCGCTATCCGTATCGTCGCGACCGGCACCATGCGGAGCGCCTCTGGTCGCTGGCCGGACACGGGGGTGACGAATCGCCGGAGGTGGGAGTGTTGCGCCCGGCGGTGTATCCGGGAGACGCCGACGAGGCTGCGGCGCAGCGACTGCTCGACGCGAATGCCCATGTCGGCGAGCCACTGCTGGCGGTGGCGCCAGGCTCGGTATGGGCCACCAAGCGGTGGCCGTATTATGCCGCGCTGGCCCGCCGCCTGACGCTGCTCGGGCGAGTGGTGGTGCTGGGGAGCGAGGGGGACCGGGAGCTGGCGCAGGCGATCGTCGGCGAGACGTTCGGGAGTGCGATCGACGCGACCGGGCAGCTCTCGCTCCTGGGGTCGGCAGCGCTCCTCCGCCGCGCGCGGGTGCTGGTGACCAACGACTCGGCGCCGTTGCACCTGGGGTCGGCGGTGGATACGCCGACGGTGGGGTTGTTCGGCCCGACCGTCCCGGCGCTCGGCTTCGGGCCACTGGCGACGGCGCGGCGCGTGGCGGAGGTTCCGATGCTCGAGTGCCGGCCCTGCGACGCGCACGGCCCGCGCGAATGTCCCTTGACCCACTGGCGCTGCATGCGCGACCTGACGGTCTCCGACGTGCTGGAGGCGGTGGAGTCGGTGCGGCGCGGCGAGGAAACCTAACGATGGAAGGCGTGGCGCATCCCGTGCTGGGACTGGCCCTCGGGCTGCTGGTGGGGTTCGTCCTCGGGCTCCTCGGGGGCGGGGGATCGATCCTGGCACTGCCGATCTTCCTCTACGTCTTTCTCGTCCCGACCAAGCCGGCGATCGCGATGAGCCTGGTGGTGGTGGGGATGAGCGCCTTCGTCGGCTTCCTGTCGCACTGGCGCCAGGGGACGGTCAACCTGCGGGTAGCGGTCCCGTTCGGGCTTTGCGCCATGGTCGGGGCCTTCGCCACCGCCCGGTTGGCGCACTACGTCCCCGAGCAGGCGCAACTGGCGCTGTTCGGGGCCTTCGCCGTCGCGGCCTCGGTGATGATGCTGCGCGACTCGCTTCGCCCGCTGGCGCCGCTCCCGACGGAGGGACGGGCAGCCACGGGCGGACACTTCACCTGGCCGCTGGCGCTCCAGGCACTCGGCGTCGGGGTCCTGACGTCGCTGATCGGGGCCGGCGGTGGCTTCGTCATCGTCCCCGCGCTCGTCCTGTTGGCCCACGTTCCGGTGAAGCCGGCAGTGGGGAGTTCGCTCCTCATCATCACGATGAATTCGTTGAGCGGATTCGCCGGGTACATCGGGCAGGTGCCGATCCAGTGGGGGCTGGTGGGGTCGTTCACGGGAGTGGCGGCGGTGGGGGCGCTGACCGGGACGCGCTTGGTGCCCCACGTCCCGCAGGCGCGCATCAAGCAGGGATTCGCTGTCATGATTCTCCTGCTCGGCGCATATTTTGCCCTGAGAAAATTGCACGTCGTCCCGTAAAGGCATTCTCGTCCTCTCGTCCTCCCGCCTTCTCATGCCTAGAGCAAAGCGTCCCCGCTACATCATTGGCGTCGACCTCGGTGGCACCAACATCGTCGTGGGTGCGGTCGCCGAGGACGGGAGCGAGGACCACGCGATGCGATCCGAGCCGACCCGTTCCGACCAGGGGGCGGCGGCGGTAGTGGACAGGATGGTGCGGATGATCGAGACGGCGGTGAAGGAGACGATCGCCGAGACGGGAGCCCAGCGCCGCGACTTCCTCGGCGTGGGCGTGGGGGCCCCGGGGCCGCTGGACCGCGCGCGGGGGGTCGTGATCACGACGCCGAACCTGGGGTGGCAGAACTTCCCGCTGCGCGACGTGATCGCCGACCGGGTGGGGCTCCCGGTGACGCTCGACAACGATGCCAACTGCGCCACGTTAGGCGAGTGGTGGCTGGGGGCGGCCAAGGGGGGGCGGAACGTGGTGGGGATGACGATCGGGACCGGGATCGGAGGGGGATTGATCCTCGGCGGTCGCCTGTACCATGGGTCATCGGACATGGCGGGCGAGATCGGACACACGACCATTGACGTGACGGGGCGTCGCTGCAAGTGCGGCAACTACGGGTGTCTGGAGGCATACGCCTCCGGGCC
>DAIESF010000334.1 GCA_027346425.1 Gemmatimonadota bacterium
GCCACCGACGTGGGGTAGTCGGCCGCCGTCCTGTGCAGCACGGCGGCCCCACCGACCCCTCCCGCGTCGGAGATCACGACGCCGCCGAACTTCCACTCTTTCCGCAGTTTGTCTGTCAGGAGCCACCGGTTGGCTGATGCCAGCGATCCGTCGACGGAGTTGTACGACGCCATCACCGCACTCGCGCCCCCGTCGGCAAGCGCGGCGCGGAACGGGGGGAAGTGCAGCTCTTCCAGCCAGCGCCTACTCGTCTCGATCGGGTAGCTGTCACGCCCCCCGTCGCCGACGTTGGCCACGAAGTGCTTGGGCGTCGCGACGACCCCCTGCGCCTCGAAGGCGCGCACGAAGGCGACACCGATTCGGCTGGCGAGGAGGGGATCCTCGCCATAGGTCTCCTCGACCCGCCCCCAGCGGACGTCGGTCGCAAGGTTCAGCACCGGCGACAGCACCTGCCGGATTCCGCGCGCCCGCGCCTCGCGCGCCGTGGCGGCCGCTACCTCGCCCACGAGCGCGGGATCCCAGGTCGCAGCCAGTGCGATCGCCTGGGGAAATACCGTCGCCCCTCCCTGCTGCACCCCGTGCAGTCCCTCCTCGAACGGGATCATCGGGATCCCGAGACGCGTGCGCGTCACGAGGTATCGCTGCACCGTGTTGATACGCCGGGCCACCTCCCGCGCGCCCCCCCCTGCCCCCGGGCGCACTTGCAGCCCGTAGACCCCATGTTGCAGGGGCGACAGATCGAGCGCGGTGTCGTCCGGGATCGCGAGCAGTTGCCAGAACTTCTCCTCCACCGTCATGCGCCCGAGAAGGTCGGCCGCCCGCTGGTCGGGGGTGAGGGCGGCATTCCTGTACTTCGGTTCGCCCGTCGAGCAGGCGACCGTCAGGAGCAGGGCGAGCACCGTACAACGTCGCACGACGCGCGCTCCCCACCATGCGACAGGAAGCGCCCGACGCTCGTGGCGCTCCCGACCACGACCCGGTCGCTCTGTCCGCAGGTTACATCGCGTCGACGCGTCGAAAGGACTCGAACGATGCATTCGGAAGGTGATGGGGCGCCGGGCAGACCGGCGTCGAGCAGAGACAGGCCGCGACGAGTGAGCATCGAAAGTGCGCGACAGACCCTCTCACCGCAAACCGGCACCGGGTCGGATCCGTCGCGATTGACACGGTCGCCTTCGACTGCAACTTCCCCTCCTCGATCCTCTGCACGGGAGTGAGCATGCGGCACGAGTCTGCGTCATCATGGCGTTCTGCGCTCCGATGCTGGCAACTGGCCGCAGCACTCCTGGCCGGCATGTCGAGCGTCGCTCCCGCCGCCGGAGGACAGGGCGTGTCCACGCCGGGCGCCGCGACACAGGACGCCGCACGCGCCGAGCGACGCCACGCGCTGGCGGCGGTTGGAAGCGTCCGGATCGCCGAGATCCCGTGGACCGAAGCCGTCACGCACCTCGACACGTCGACGATCGTCGTCATCCCGATCGGCGCCGAGGCCAAGGAGCACGGCCCGCACCTTCCACTGAACAACGATTGGCTCTTGGCGGAATACTTGGCGCAACGCGTCGCCTCCGCGACCCGGGTCGTCTTGTACCCGACGGTCAACTATCACTTCTATCCATCGTTTGTCGAATATCCCGGCTCGACCACTCTTCGGCAGGAGACGGCCCGCGACCTCATCGTCGACATCGTCCGCACGATCTCGGCGCACGGGCCGCGACGCTTCTACGTCCTCAACACGGGGGTCTCCACGCTGCGCGCGCTGGCCCCGGCGCGCGATTCGCTGGCGGCCAGTGGGATCGTGATGCGCTACACCGACATCCTCAACATCGGCAAGGAGGCGGAGGAGGGGGTCCGTCAGCAGGCGGGAGGGACGCATGCCGACGAGATCGAGACGTCGATGATGCTCTACATGCATCCCGACGTGGTCCAGATGGCGAAGGCGGCCGACGACTACCATCCGGGAGTCGGTGGGCTCACGCGCGACTCGCTCCGGGCGGTGCGCGAGGGAAAGACGTGGTCACGCACGGGGATCTACGGCAACGCCACACTCGCCACGCGCGAGAAGGGGCGCGTGGTGGTGGAGGCGCAGGTGAAGGGAATGGTCGCCGAGATCGAGGCGCTGCGCCGGATCCCGATCCGCTGACCAGGGCTGGACGCGGGCCCCTCCCCGGATCCTTGCACGAGCGGCGGGGAATCCCCTCTTGCACGGTAGTGCGCCCCGACGAGCGTTCAGGGCGTTCGCGATCGCCATTCCCCTCACCTCTGCCACGCCCCCGCATGCGCGCCTCATTCCGCCGGTTCGCTGCCGCCGCGCCGCTCGCCCTTCTCGCGATATCCGCGAGCGCACAGCCGCCGCAGCAGGCCAATCAGCTGCAACTCCGTGCCCGTCGCGACTCGCTCGAGACCGAACTGCAGCGCATCGCCGTCATCGATCGCAAGGTCATGGTGAGCATGCGCGATGGCCTCAAGATGCAGGCCGACATCTACCGCCCGAGGAACGGGGGCGAGAAGGTCCCGGCCATCTTCGTGCGCACGCCGTACAACTTCAATTGGTGGGACGTGCGACTTGGCGCACCCGCCGACATGTCACAGCAGCTGGAAGCGGTAAAGCGCGGCTACGCCTATGTCGTGATGAACGAGCGCGGCCACTTCTTCTCCGAAGGGAACTACGACATCCTCGGGCCGCCGACCACCGACGGCTACGATGCCATCCAGTGGATGTCTACCCAGCCATGGTCGAACGGCAAGGTGGGACTCATCGGCTGCTCGTCCACGGCTGAGTGGCAGATGGCCGTCGCGGCGCAGTCGCCGCCGGGGCTCGCGACCATCATCCCGCAAGGGTTTGGCGCGGGGGTGGGACGCGTGGGGCCGTACTACGAACAGGGGAACTGGTACCGCGGCGGTGCCGTGCAGATGCTGTTCATCGCCTGGCTCTACGGCGAGCAGAACCAGGTCCGCCCGATGATGCCCCCCAACCTGACGCAGGCGGAGCGTATCCGCTTCTCCAAGTCGTTCGACCTCGCGCAGCAGCTGCCGCCGGTCGACTGGGCCCAGGGGCTGCGCACACTCCCGGAGATGGACATTCTGAAGGCCGTCGATGGACCGCGTGGCATCTTTGCCGACTCGATGCCGGGGATTGCCACCGGCGGCGCGATGATCAAGCGCACCCCCAACGATCCCGCATGGTATCGCGGCGGGCTGTTCCACGACAACATGGTGATCAACGTCCCTGGACTCTGGTTCATGTCGTGGTACGACGT
>DAIESF010000335.1 GCA_027346425.1 Gemmatimonadota bacterium
TCCACCGACCGGATGCGATAGCGCAGGTAGTCTTCCTCCAGCACTTCCTTGAGGCCGACGGCGATCGCCTCGAGATCGTATCCCGCCAACCCGCCATAGGTGGGGAAGCCCTCGGTGAGGATGAGGTTGTTGCGGCAGCGATTCGCCACCCCCTCGTCGTTGAGGGCGAGGAAGCCCCCGATGTTCGCCAGCCCGTCCTTCTTGGCGCTCATCGTGCACCCGTCGACGTAGGTGAACATCTCGCGGGCGATTTCCGTCGGCGTGCGTGCGGCATACCCCGGCTCGCGCAGCTTGATGAACCACGCGTTCTCGGCGAAACGGCAGGCGTCGAGGAAGAAGGGGATGCCATGGCGTCGGCAGATGTCGTGCACGCCACGGATGTTGGCCATGCTCACCGGCTGCCCGCCGCCGGAGTTGTTGGTAACGGTGAGCATCACCAGGGGGACGTGTCCCGCATGCTCCTGCAGCGAGCGCTCGAGCGCGTCGAGGTCCATGTTCCCCTTGAACGGGTGCATCAGCTCCGGGTCACGCCCCTCGGCACAGGGGAGATCGAGCGCGATCGCGCCCCGATCCTCGACGTTGGCGCGCGTGGTGTCGAAGTGCGTGTTGTTCGGGACGACGTCGCCTGCGTTCACCATTGCACCGAACAGGATGCGCTCGGCGGCGCGCCCCTGGTGCGTGGGGAGGACGTGTACCTTGTGCGTGATGTCGGTGACGACGTCGCGGAAGCGGTAGAACGAGCGGGCCCCGGCGTAGGACTCGTCGCTCTGCATCATCGCCGCCCATTGGTTGGCAGACATCGCCCCGGTCCCCGAATCGGTCAGGAGATCGATGAGGACGTCGCGGGCGTCGAGACGGAAGACGTTGTAGTGCGCGGCCTTGAGGGCGGCGGCGCGCTCCTCGCGCGTCGTCTGGCGGATGGGCTCCACCGTGCGGACGCGGAAGGGTTCGATGATCGTGTGGGTAAACATGGACGGGAAGCTGTGACCGAGGGTCCACTCGCGCGTGAGGGACTCCCCCGCATATCCTGTAGGGGATGACCATCCTTTCCGCCCCCCTCCGTCCAACGCCGCCGGCGCCCCGGACCGTCGCCATCGTCCTCTTCGACGACGTCGAGGTCCTCGACTTTGCCGGCCCGTTCGAAGTCTTCTCCGTCTGCGGACGCCGGTCGCAGCTCGACCCCTTCGACGTGTATACCGTGTCGGAGCGCGGCCAGACCGTGCGCGCGCGCAACGGACTCGTCGTGACTCCCCTGCATTCGTTCGCGAGCGCGCCAGCGCCCGACATCCTCCTCGTCCCCGGGGGATTCGGGACGCGGCGAGAAATGAAGAATCCGGTGATGCTCGAGTGGGTGTCGCGCGTGGGAGCGACCAGCGAGTACCTCCTGTCGGTCTGCACCGGGGCGCTCGTGCTGGCCTGCGCCGGGAAGCTTGACGGTCTGGACGCGACGACCCATCACCTCGCCTTCGACGAACTGCGCGCCGTGGCACCTCGCACGACCATCCGTGAGGGTGCGCGCATCGTGGACAACGGGCGCGTGATCTTGTCATCGGGAGTGAGCGCAGGGATCGACATGTCGCTGCACGTCGTCGCCCGCCTCCTCGGCGACGACCTGGCGCTGGAGACCGCGCGCTACATGGAGTACGAGGGCGACTGGCGCCGCGGGTGAGGCGCACGTCGAGCGCGGCGCGTGACAAGGGGTGTTCCGGGCCTTAGCGTTTCGGCTTCCTCCTCCCTCTTCGTCCATGCCTTTGTCTCTCGTCATCGCCGTGCGAGGTACCCGCGCGTCGCGCGCGCC
>DAIESF010000340.1 GCA_027346425.1 Gemmatimonadota bacterium
CGACGCGGCGGAAGTCGAGGCGCCGGACACCAACGGCGGCTCGATGCGTGCCGATGCCGACCGCTTCGTTGCGCAACCGCTCGAGGCGACGGCCACACCCATTCCTCCCCTCTCCCTCGTCGTCGTCCCGTCAGCCACAACGGTGCAACCGGATGTAGCGTCGCGAGCGGCATCGTCCACGCTGCGACTCGTGGTGAGCGATGGACGTGGCGCGGGAGGCGACGCAGTCGACGCGCGTCTTGCCGAGGTCGCTGCCGCGATGCTGCACGAGCCGCTCGGCGTGCGCCGCGAGATGGAGGCGCTCAACCCCGAACTTCGCGCGCGCCTCGAGCGCGTCATCGACCGGATGGAGCAGGAGTATGGCTACACGGTCGATGTGGTCGAGACCGTCCGCACGCAGGAACGGCAGGACGCGCTCTATGCGCAGGGGCGCACACAGCCTGGGCCGGTCGTCACCTGGACGCGTGAGTCGCGTCACCTCGCCGGTGGTGCTGCCGACGTCGTGATCGACGGCGGCTACGGCAACGCCGCCGGCTTCGAGCGCCTGGCGCGCGTCGCGCGCGAAGAGGGGCTCCGCACGCTGTGGCCGCGCGATCCCGGGCACGTGGAGCTCGCCCCCGCAACTTCGCGCCCGAGTGTCGTCGCGGCGGCGCCGAGCGATCTCGTAGCGGCGGCGCGCGGCGCGGGGACGTCCGACATGGTCGTGGGCACGCTCGGCGCACCCAACGATGCGGTGCAGGCGCTCCCGATTCCGCGCCGTTCGCCATCGGCGCTCTCCGCCAGTGCGGCCGAGGGCGGCGGGCGGGGCATGGCGCGGGTCGCCAGCGTCGCCAGCGTCGCCAAGGTTGCGGTGATCGCCCCGGTTGCCACGGTGGCGCAGGGCGCCCGCGTCGCCCAGGCTGCCGTGGTCTCCCAGATCGCCCAGGTCGCTCCGGTCGCTCACGTCGCCCGCGTGGATGACGTGGCGCGGGGGGACCACGTGGTACCGGTGACTGATGCGGCGGCCACAGGTGCAACGATGCCGGCCGGCTCGACAACGGCCGCCGAGTCGGCGGGAGCGAACGCCTCTGACCAACGGAGCGAGAGCAGCGAGCGCCGTTCGCCGGGTGGGCGCGGGGATCGCCAGGAGACCGTGGCCCAGGGGGTGACATCACGTGACGACCGCGAGGCGCAACGCCTGGCGTTCGTCCGCGAGAGCGTGACGCCGACACAGGGCGAGTCATCGGCCGGCGCCGTGGCGGGGCTCACCCGGACCGACGCCACCGAACGCATCGCCCGCGTCCTGCGCCTGCAGGAATCGGCGCATGACCGACCGCTGTCGTCGGTGTTGTTGCGCCTCGACCACCCCGACGGAGGCGAGGATCGGATCCGCATCGACATGCGCGGTCGCACCATCGGGGCCACGCTCGACGTCGCCGATCCGCGCGCCGCGGAACGGCTGCGCGAACACACCGGCGAGCTGCAACAGGCACTGCAGCGCCAGGGACTCGAGGGAGAGAGCCTGGTAGTCCGCTCGACAAATCGCACCACGGATGTGGCGGCGCTCAACGCATCGGCGGCTGCCGCCGATCGCGATGTGGCGCGCGCCGCGTCAGCCACTGCATCGGATGGCGGTGGTTCCACCGCGAGGGATTCGCGCAACCAGCCGCGCGCGTCATACGAACGCGACGGCACGGACCAACAGCGGTCGCGGCAACGCCGCGACGGCAAGGGAGACACACGGTGAGCAACACCATCCAGTCCGCCAGCAGCGCCAATGCACCGTTCACCACGGCCCTGACCGGCGCGTCGGGGGCGGGGGCGGTGGCGAACCCTGGCGGCAAGCTGGGAAAGAACGAGTTCCTCAAGCTCCTCACGACGCAGCTGCGCTACCAGGATCCGATGGATCCCATGGACGGCAAGCAGATGGCGGCCGACCTCGCGCAGTTCTCGGGGCTGGAACAGCTGCTCAACATCAACGAGCAGCTGCAGGCGCAGCAGGGGCAGGTCGCCACGCTGGCGCAGGCGCTGGGGAACAGCACGGCGATGGGGGCGGTGGGGAAGCACGTGGTGATCGACAGCGACAAGGTGATCCTGTCCAAGGGTGCCGACGGCAGCCTGGCGGGGTCCGTGCTCGCCGACATCGACACGAGTGGCGTGGCGACGCTCACGCTGCTCGACAAGTCCGGCAGGGAGGTCGGATCACGGTCGTTAGGCTACCTCGGCATCGGGTCCATGCAGTCCTTCGACATCGGCACGGCGGCATCGGGGCTGAGTGCGGAGGGGGTGTACCAGGTGCGCATCGACGTGGCCGGGGCCAGCGGCAAGGACGTGCCGCAGCAGACGTACACCGTCGGCACCATTGACGGGTTGACCTACGCGCCCAATGGCGAGGCCCTGCTCACGATGGGGCCGCTGTCCATCGCCTTCAGCGCGATCAAGAAGTTCCTCGCCTGACGACTTCCTCCTCCCTCAACAGGACCAACCTCACATGATGCGTTCGCTCTTTTCCGGCGTCTCCGGCCTGCGCAACCACCAGGTGCGCATGGACGTGATCGGCAACAACATCTCCAACGTGAACACGGTCGCCTTCAAGGCGGGGCGCGTGACCTTCAAGGAAGGCTTCGCCCAGCTCCTCCAGGGCGCGAGCCGTCCGCCCGGCGACCTCGGTGGGATCAACCCGATCCAGATCGGCCTCGGGATGCAGATCGGGTCGGTCGACATGATGTTCAACCAGGGGAACCTGGAGACGACGGGACTCAACACCGACCTGGCGATCCAGGGCGACTCGTTCTTCGTCGTGAAGAAGGGGACGCAGAACTACTACACCCGCTCCGGGAACTTCCAGCTTGACGCCGAGGGGCAGCTCGTATCGCCCACCAACGGCTTCGTCGTGCAGGGGCGGATGGCCGAGAACGGCGTCTTCCAGGACGGCGTGCAGAACATCATCCTCCCCGTGGGCCAGAAGACCTCCGCCAAGGCGACCAGTTCGAGCAAGCTCGCCGGCAACCTCAATGCGGCGGCCCCGATCTTCACCGGGACGTTCGACGCCGCCGGGCGTGCCGATCCGGTCAACAAGGATTCGTGGACCGAGAACTCGATCACGGCCTTCGATTCGTTAGGCAACCAGCACGACCTCAAGCTGCAGTTCTGGAAGACGGGGGCCGACACGTGGACCTGGCAGGTGGACGGGACGAACCTCCCGGCCGGCTTCACCCCGCCCAACTCCACGCCACAGACCCTTACCTTCGACACCGCCGGCCTCCTCACCTCCGCCGCCCCAACCTCGCCGCCGGTGATCTCGTTCACCCCGGCCGGGGCCGACCCGGTGAACGTGACGATCGACCTCGGGAGCGGGACCGTCAACGGCATCACGTCGTTTGCCGGAACCAACACCGCGGTGCTCAAGGACCAGGACGGCTACGAGGCCGGGCAGCTGCAAAATTTCTCGATCGACCGCACCGGACTCATCACCGGCGCCTTCACCAACGGGACGAACGTGGTCCTCGCCCAGATCGTCCTCGCCGACTTCAACAACCCGGGCGGCCTCCTGCGCGTGGGGGACAACATGTACGCCGTCTCCGGCAACTCCGGCGGCGCCGTCCTCGGCTACTCGCTCGAGGGGATCCAGTCGACCATGACCAGTGGCGCGCTGGAAATGTCCAACGTCGACCTGGCGCAGGAGTTCACGAACATGATCGTGACCCAGCGCGGCTTCCAGGCCAACTCGCGCGTGATCACGAGCAGCGACGAGATGCTGCAGGAGCTGGTGAACCTGAAGCGGTAGCTCGCGGACGCGGGCGGCGGCGCACGGCGCGCCGTCGCCCCCCGCGCGCCGACGAGAGCGCACCACGCTCTCCCGTCACGGCCCCGCCCGTTCGCACCGCCCGTTCGCGCGGCCCCGTTCGCGCCGCCCCGTCTCCTTCCCTCCCGGCGGCGGAAGATCCCGCCCTGTCGCACCCGGCAATTCTTTCCGGTACGCGCATTCGTGCCGAGTGGGCGGCGCGCGCGCCGACAACTGCCAACGCACGCATAACGTGTTGTCGCGCCGACACTTGCAGGGTTCTTTACGGCGCTGATTTCCCCCGATTGTCCGTGGCCCGCGGCGTGCCTTCGCATGCATGCGATCGATCGCGCGTTCGCAACCGCTCCTAATCCCCGCCATGGCTGAACAACCCGAAGCACCCGCAGCGGCTGAAGAGGTACCGGTCCAGACCGGGCCCAAGGGGGTGGTCCTCATTGGGGCCCTGGTCGGCACTCTCCTCCTCGGAGGAGCCGCTGGCGTCTTCGCCATCGGTCCGATGATCGCGAAGAAGGCCGGATACGCCGTAGCGCTCCACCCCGACAGCGCCGTGCACGGCGGTGCGAGCGTCGGGGCAAACGCCGAGGGAGGCGAGCACGGGAGCGGGAAGGAGGGTGAGGGGAGCGGGGGGGGCGGGGCGAGCAACCTCCACCTCATCGACAACCTCGTCCTCAACCCCGCGGGCTCCGGGGGGGCGCGCTTCCTGATGCTCGCCGCCGCCATCGAGCTCAAGGAAGCGGCGCAGGTCGAGGAACTCAAGGCGCGTGACGCCGAGGTCCGCGACGTGGTGCTCCGGGTGATGGGGGCCAAGACCGTCGACCAGCTCTCCGCGATGGCAAACCGCGAGGCGCTCAAGCAGGAGCTAGGCGACTCGTTAGGGGCGCTCTTCAAGAGGCCGAGGGCGATCCGGCGCATCTACTTCCCGCAGTTCGTCATCCAGTAGGGCGCCGTGGCTTCCGAGACCCTTTCGCAGAACGAGATCGACGCCCTCCTTGGCGGGGGCGGGCGCTCGAGCGCGGCCGCCGTCCTCCCGATCGCGCGCGACGCGCAGTCGGAGGTGCAGGTCTACGATTTCCGGCGCCCCCACCGCATCTCGAAGGAGAAGCTCCGCACGCTGGAGGCGATGTACGAACGCTTCGCCAAGTCGCTCGAGGGATGGCTCCTCGGGCGCGTGCGCGGCGGCGTCCAGCTGCAACTGCAGAGCGTCGAGCAGTTCTCCTTCGGCGAGTTCACCCTCTCGCTCCCCACCCCCTGCGCGTCGTACACCTTCGAGCTGCGGCAGACCGGCGGGCAGCACGGGGTGATCGACTTCGGGCACGAGTTCGCCTACTTCCTGGTCGACCGCCTGTTCGGCGGGAGCGGGAACCCGGCGCTCCCCAACCGCGCCCTCTCGCCGATCGAACGGATGGCGGTGCGCATGGTCGCCGACCGTGTGCTCGGCGTCCTCCAGGAAGTGTGGCAGGACTACATCGAGATGGACCCGGCGCTCACCGGCTTCGAGTCCATCCCCGAGATCCTGCGCATCGCCAATCGCGAGGACCCGGTCCTCGTCGCCAACATCGAGGTTGCAGCCGCGGAGACGCGCAGCCTCCTCCTGGTCTGTCTTCCGTTTGCCGTCCTCGAGCGCTTCTTCGCCGGCGGCACCGAGCGGCGTGCCGCGATGCTGGGGACGCCTGACGAGCAGCACATGAACCGCGACCTGGCGGAGCATTCGGTGCGCGGCACGCGCATCGCCGTCGCGGCGCGCCTTCCCGAGTTTCGCATGTCGATGCGCGAACTCCTTGCCCTGTCGTCGGGGAGCGTCCTGTCCACTGGGATCCCGCGCGCCGCGGAACTCGACCTCATCATCGGCGCGCAGCCGCGCTTCAAGGCGGTGCCGGGGCGACTCGGCGCGTCGCTCGCCGTTCGCCTCACCGACGGGCTCCTTCCGGCGCCCGAGACCGACACCCTCCCGATCACGCGGACTACCACGCCATGACCGCTCCCGACCTGAATCCCGCCGATCCGATGGAGGCGAACTTCGAGGAGATCACCGCCGTGCTCTCTGCGGGCGGTGAAGTCCCGATCTCGCTCCTCCTCGACCTCACGCTCCCTGTCTCCATCGAGTTGGGACGCACCTCGATGACGGTGCAGGAGGTGCTGCGGCTCGGTCGCGGCAGCGTGATCCAGCTGGACCGCCTCGCGGGTGAGCCGATCGACATCTTCGTGGGCGACCGCCGTTTTGCGGAGGGCGAGGTGGTCGTGCTGGGCGAGCACTTCGGCGTGCGTATCACGCGCATCCTGTCGAAGAAGGCGATCGCCGAGGCTGCGGCGTGACCTTCGGATCACTGGTCGGCGTCGCGCTGACCCTGGCGCTGGTCCTCGGGCTCCTCGCCATCACCATGCGCGTGCTGCGCAAGGTATCGCAGGGAACGCCGCTGGGGCGCGCCCGGGGCGGGGTGGCGCTGGAGGTGGTGCAGCGGATCGCGTTAGGCCCCCGGCAGGGGATCGCGGTGGTGCGCATCGGCGAGCAGTTGGTGGCGGTGAGCGTGGGCGAGGGCGGGGTGCGCACGTTGGCAGAGCTCGAGCCGGCCGAGGCGACCGCCGGCGCCACGTCGCATGCGCCGGTGAGCGGTGCGCTGTCGCCGGCATCCGCCGCCGGGCCACGCGACTTTCGCAGCACCCTG
>DAIESF010000355.1 GCA_027346425.1 Gemmatimonadota bacterium
TCCTCGCGGTCGCCCTCTTCCTCTGGGCGGTGCACCACCTCGACTATCCGTTCGCGCATCCCGGCCAGCCCCATGTGCCCCGCGCGCTCAAGGCGTTCGGGGTCGAGGGACGACTCCGCCCCCTGCCCGTCGTCGCTCACCTCCAGCTGCAACGCCCCCGGCACGCCGTGCAGGGTGACGCCCACCCGGCTCGCCCGCGCGTGGCGGGCCACGTTCGACAGCGCCTCCTGCAGGGCGCGGAAAAGCGCCAGCTCGGCGTCGGCGCTCAGCGCCGGCGCCTCGTCCGGCGCGTCGAGCGAGACCGCGATCCCGCACTGCCCCTCGAACGAGGCCGCCAGCGAGCGCATCGCCGGGACCAGTCCCAGGTCGTCGAGCACCGTCGGGCGCAGCGTCTCGGTCACGTTGCGGATGCTCTGCATCCCCTCGTCCACCAGCGCCGCAGCCCGATCGAGCCCCGCCGCCACGTCACCGGCCACTCGCTCGCGGAGGAAGCCCAGCTGCAACTTGACCGCCGAGAACACCTGCGCCGTCTCGTCGTGCAACTCGAGGGAGATGCGCCGCCGCTCCTCCTCGTGCTGCTCGATCATCCGGCTCGACAGGCGCGTGAGGTCGGCGCTGCGGGCTTGCAGCCGGCGGGTAAGCTCGGTGCCATCGAGCGCCGAGCCGACCTGCTGCCCCAGCGCCACGAGGAAGGAATCGTCGAGCGCAGTGAACGGGTTGCGCACGTCGCCGACCAGGAGGAGCGCCGCCGTCCCCTCGGTGGCGCGCGGGATGGGAAGCGCAGCGGCGTAGGCATAGCCCTGGTCGCCAGGCGCGCCGCCAGCCGGCCACCCCCCCTGCACGCGCGAGTGGGCGCTGGCGATGGCGTCCTGAACCAGCGCGACGCCACGTTGGGGGAGCGCCCCGCACCCCCACGCCTCGCATGCCCCCACCCCGCGCAGCAGCTGCACGCCATCGCCATCGCCATCGCGCACGAACAGCCCCGCCCCGCGCGTCGCCGGCAGCTGCATGGCCCGCTGTAGCAGCTCCCCCAGCACGTCACCCTGCACCCCAGTGGCCGAGAAACCGGCCAGCGAGGTCAGCGCAGCGAAGCCCTGCCGAAGCTCATCGACCACGAGGAAGGTGAGCCCGGTGGCGGTGGCGAGCAGGAAGACGATGTCGAGGTAGTACCCCCACGGCGTCCACGCACCACGCGCGCGCAGGAACGGATAGTCGAGGTGATGCACCGCCCAGAGGAAGAGAGCGACCGCGAGGAAGCGCGCCCCCCCCACCCGCGCCCGTTGCCAGTGCCGCCAGAACACCGCCCCCGTCCACACCGTCACGAAGGAGAGAAAGAGGACCGCCGGGAGCGCCGCCCAGAGGAAGTCCCGCATGACATAGATGGCGACGTACGACCATCCGAGCGGGAAGAGCATCACGGCCAGGTAGCGCCCGCGGAATTGCAGCTGCCGGGAGAAGACGAGGGCCGACCAGAGGAGCGCGATCGCCGTCCATCCGGTGACCACCTGGTGCCAGTACAGCCACGCGCTCTGCTGCGTGACCAGAAAGGCGATGATCGCCAGCAATCGCAGAAGGTAGAGCGCCCAGGTGATCGAGAACCAGGCGAAGTGCGGCTTGCGATAGCGCCGGTACAGGAATCCTGCATACGCCGAGAGCCCCAGGGCGACGACCACCTGGAGGATGGCCGCATCGAGCTCTACGGTGAACGGCGACGGGGCGAGGGGCAGTTGGGGCACACGTAAACTTAGAAGACGAGAAGACGAGAAGACGAGAAGACGAGAAGACGAGAGGGGCGGCGCCTCAGTCAGGCGCCGCCCCTCTCCATCCCCTAATCGTGCGCCGAATCAGCGCAGCAGCGCTTGGGCGGCGAGGATCCCCAGCGTGAACAGCGCGGCCGCGGCGGCGAGCGCCACCATCGGCGTGATGCGCAGGTCCTTCCGGTACCACGGCGCCACCGACTGCTGCGGGGTGGCGAGCGGCGGGAGGGCGGCCATGATCTTGTTCGGGAGGTGGGCCGGCGTCATCATGCGACGACGCTTGTCCGTCTCCTCGCCGAGGCGACGCCAGAACTCCACTGAGCGCGCGGCATCGCCACGCAGCCCTGTCGGCTCCGGTAGTTCTCCATCCAGCCAGCGGTTGATCACGTCCGGTGTCGCCACCGGCGCCAACGGCACCTCACGCTCGCGCATGTTCCCCATCTCATCGGAGGGGCGCAGCGGACGCTCACGCTCGGTCCTGCCGTCGCGCTCGTTATGTCTGTCGAGCATTAGGCGTATTTCTCCTCTAAGAGAGCCTGGAGCGCCTCACGTGCGCGATGGACGCGCATCTTCAGAGCCCCGACCGTAGTACCCAATAGATCAGCCATCTCTTCGTATGACCGTCCTTCCACGTGCTTCATGATGAACGCTTCCCGCAGCGATGGCGGCAGTTGCGCCAGGGCCACGTCGAGGTCGTCGCGAAGCTCCGTGCGGTCCAGCTCCTCTTCGGGCGTCGCGTACGAGGTGGCTTGGTCATCCTCCTCGTAGCTCAGGTGCGTCCGGCGAATGTTCTTCAACCAGTCTTTGCACCCGTTGGCAACGATGCGGAACACCCAGGCATCAAACCGTCCACGCACCTCGGAGAGATGCTGGTACGCCTTGATGAACGACATCTGCAGGATGTCTTCCGCAACGTCCGGACTCCCCGTCATGCCCAGGGCATGCCGGTAGAGAGGGTCGCTGTAACGCTGGATCAGGATCCCAAAGGCGTTGCGGTCGCCCGCAAGAACCTTGGTGATGACTTCCTGATCGGCCTCGAGCTGATCTATTGGAGAGGCAGGCACCGTCGTTTTCACGGCGCTAGCATAACCGCTTTTCACGGCTCTCGATAGTCCCGCTCGGGGCGCGATGGCGTGTGCGAGGGCAATCACGTCTTGAAGACGATGGATCGACGAGCGCGTAACAGGAATGGACGATCCTCCTTTCCCGTCCGCGCCCCCCCATCGTTCCCCGCAATCCACCGCTATTCGCCGACCGTCCCCCGCCACCCCTCGGCACTCAAACGCCGCGTTGCGGCTGACGCTGAGTCATCGCGCGCTGCTGGGGCATTTGGAGCGCGCCGCGCGCGCGCTTCGAGCGGAGGGGGACGCTTGGGGGCGGTTGGGAAGAGCACCGAGGACGCCCTCGAACGCAAACGGAGGGCTGCACCCCGTCACCCGCGGTCGAAGGCCCCCCACCCGCGCGCTCGCACCAACGCCCCGTGTTCATCGAGCATCGGCGGTGCACGACGAACCGTTCCCGGAACCGCCGGGGCGACCCCAGTCAGGGGTGAAGCCTCGCGCTCGGCGAGCGCCTCCCCTACCCCCTTCAGCACACCGCACGGCACCCCCCAGCGCTCAAGCGCCGCCAACCACTCGGCGGCAGGGCGCTCAGCAACGCGCGCGGCGATCGCCGCCACCACGCGCGCGCGGTTGGTCAACCGGCCGGAATTGGTGGTCAGCGCCGAATCGGCCGCCAACGCCTCGAGCCCAAGGGCGCGACAGCACCCCTGCCACTGCGTGTCGTTCCCCACCGCTATCACAATGTGGCGATCGGCGCCCCGGAAGAGCTGGTACGGCACGAGGTTGGGGTGCCCGTTCCCCCAGCGCCCGGCCTCACGCCCCGTCACGAGCACGTTCTGCGCGACGTTCACCAGCGCCGCCGTCGCGCTATGCCAAAGCGAGATGAAGAGCCGACGATCCTCGAGCGGGATGGGGACGGTCGCGCGCGAGCGCGCCACCAGCGCCCCGAGGATGGCAATCGTGGCGTCCTTCCCCGCAGTCACATCGGCGAGCGCCACCCCGGTCTTCATCGGCTCACCGTCCCGCTCCCCCGTGATCGCCATCCATCCGGACTCGGCCTGCACCACGTAGTCGTAGCCCGGACGGACAGAGTCGGGGCCGAACCCGGTCACGGTGCACCAGATGAGCGACGGCAGCTCCTGGAGAAAGCGCTCAGGGGCGAGCCCTTTCCGCTCGAGCGTCCCGCGCTTGTAGTTGTCGATTACGACGTCGGCGCCACGGATGAGCGATTCAAGCACCCTCCGGTCATCGGGGGCGTCGAGGTCGAGGGCGACGCCGAGCTTGTTGCGATTGATGGAGAGGTAGTACGCCGCCTCGCCACGCTCGTCGAATGGTGGCCCCCACGCGCGGGTTTCGTCACCGGTGTCCGGCCGCTCGACCTTGATGACATCGGCGCCAAGGTCTCCAAGTGTCATCGCCGCGAGGGGAGCAGCTAGAACTCGGCTCAGATCAAGAATTCTCACTCCCTGCAGCATTGCTGTTTGCATAATGGCGTTAATATGGCGCTACTATAGTGGGATTGCATCGGAGAAATCGATATATTTCGTGGTGCGATGCGGCTTCACCGCGACTTGCGTAGGCTACGA
Source organism: Gemmatimonadota bacterium (assembly GCA_027346425.1). Taxonomy (GTDB): domain Bacteria; phylum Gemmatimonadota; class Gemmatimonadetes; order Gemmatimonadales; family Gemmatimonadaceae; genus SCN-70-22. Next base: position 4,405 of record DAIESF010000355.1, read on the forward strand.
AAAATCATATACTTACCGCCGCATTCCCCCCTGCTTTTTCGCTGCATCTGCGACGAGCGAGCCGGCGATTCGGGAGCTGGGAGTGTGGCAGGGGGCCAACCGCCCGCTGACCAAGTCGCCGAAACACCCGCCCCATGTCCGATAATATGGCGTCTACTGACGATAGCCCGGAGAGCGAGGAGCTCGCCACACCGCCGGCGCCCACCCCGCCCAAGCGTGGTCCTGGGCACCGTGGGCAGGACGTGCGCGATACGATGGCCGAGATGGCCGCCAAGGCGCACGAGATCTCGCTCGAGGCCGGGAGCCGGATGGCCGGGACGATGCGCGAAGTCATTGGCGCGGCGGCCGGGCTGACCGCGTTCGCCATCGAGAGCGCGCGCGATCTGGTCCAATACATGGTCCGGCGCGGGCAGATGTCGCAGGACGAAGCCGACAAGCTGATGCGCGACGTCGAGGCGGCGCACGGGGCACTCCCCAAGCCAGCTCCCAAGGTCGAGGCGGCCAAGGAGGTGCCCAAGAAGGCCCCCCAGGCCGAGGCCCCCGTCAACCACGTCGCCCACCCGGTTGTTCCCAAGGTCACCAAGACACCCACGGTGGAGGCAGGCAAGCCCAAGGCGGCGGAAGCGCCCAAGGCGGCTGCGCAGGATGCTTCGAAGGCCGCTTCAAAGGCGGCTTCAAAGGCAGCGCCGGAAGCGAAGGGTGCGGCGGCCAAGGCCGCTCCTGCGAAGAATGGCGCGGTGAAGCCCGCACCGGCCGCCAAGGCGGCTCCGGCGAAGGCCGCAGCCCCCGCAGCGAAAGCTGCGGCCAAGAAGCCGCTGCCCAAGCGAAAATAGGAGCGCGTCGCCGCCGGCCACGCGGCGCGCACCCCTGCCACGCACCACGGGTTACACACGGCGCGACGTCGCGAGACGTCGCGCCGTGTGCTTGTTTTGGTGCATGCATGCACTCGTGGCCCGCGCCCCCACACGCATCGACTTCGGCGGAGGGTGGACCGACGTTCCCCCCTACTCCGATCGCGAGGGGGGCTTCGTCTGCAACCTGGCCATCACGCGCTACGCCACGGTTCGTCTCGAACCCGACACCGAGGACGGGGCGCCGCGCCCCGACGACGGCGAGCAGCGCCTGGCCCAGGCCGCGCTCCGCACCGCCGCCCTGCACGGCGTCAGCGCCCGGCTGCACAACGACTTCCCGTTAGGCGCCGGACTGGGCGGCTCGTCGGCCGCCGGTGTCGCGATGATGGGGGCCATCGAGGCGTGGCGCGCCCTGCACGGCACCCACGCAGCGCGCATCCCCCCCGAGTCCGTTCCCCGCGATCGCGCCGCGCTTGCCGAGGCGAGCCGGCATGTGGAGGTCGAGGAGCTGCACATCGCCGGGGGGCGGCAGGATCACTATGCCGCTGCGTTCGGCGGCGCCCTCGCGCTCACCTTCGGCCCCACCACCAGCGTCCGCCCCCTCCCCCTCACACCCGCCACGGTCGGCGACCTCGCGTCGCGCAGCATCGTGGTGTACACGGGGCAGTCGCGCATGTCCGGCGACACGTTCACGGCGGTGCTGGACGCCTACCTGGCGCGCGAGCCACGGGTGCTGCACGCACTCGGGCGCATGAAGTCGCTGGCCGGATCGATGGCCGAGGCGCTGGCAGTCGGCGACGTCGACACGGTAGGCGCCCTGGTCGGCGAGCACTGGGCACACCAGCGCGCCTTGCACCCGGCGATCACCACGCCGCTCATCGACCGCATCATCGAGGCCGCCGCCGCCGCCGGTGCCATCGGGGGGAAGGCGCTGGGGGCATCGGGTGGAGGGTGCGTCCTGCTGGTGGCGCGGCGCGGCGCCGAGGAGGGCGTACGGCGCGCCGTGGCGTCGCTCGCCACCCCGCTCCCCTTCTCCATCGACCAGCACGGCTTCACCTGGTGGCCCGAGCCAACGGCCCCGCAGTCTCTCCGTCCGCACACCCAGCCTCCACACGAGCAGGTCCCGACCACGTGACTTCCATCCAGTCGGGCGACGCGATCGCCCTCCTGCACCAGCTTGTCCGCATCGACTCCCGCAATCCATCACTAGTGACCGGCGCACCGGGCGAAGGAGCAATCGCCCGCACGCTTGGCGAGACGCTGCGCGCGTGGGGCTTCGACGTCAGCATCCCCGAGGCCGCCCCGGGTCGTCCCAACGTGGTGGCGCGCATCGGGCGCCCAGGGGGGCGCACCCTCCTCTTCAACGGCCACATGGACGTCGTGGGCGTCGACGGGATGCGACACGCCCCCTTCGACGCCGAAGTGCGCGACGGAAAGCTCTACGGACGCGGAAGCTGTGACATGAAGGGCGGGGTAGCCGCGATGTGCGCCGCGGCCGCACGGGCGGCGGCGCAGGGACTCGACGGCGAGGTGATCGTCGCCGCAGTGGCAGACGAGGAGTATGAGAGCCTCGGGACTCGGTCGCTCGTCGCCTCCGGCGTGCGCGCCGACGCCGCCATCGTCACAGAGCCGACGCGCATGGCGGTGAATCCGGCGCATCGCGGCTTCGTCTGGGTCGAGCTCGACTTCACGGGACGCGCCGCGCACGGGAGTCGGTACGATCTCGGCGTCGATGCCATCCGGCACGCCGGACTCGTCATCGCCGCGCTCGAACAGCTGCAACGTGACGTGCTCGACCGGCGCACCCACCCACTCCTCGGCCACGCTTCATTGCACGCGTCGACCATCTCAGGCGGGGCCGGGTGGTCGACCTATCCCGATCGGTGCACGCTACGCCTCGAGCGGCGTACCCTCCCCGGCGAGACGACGGC
>DAIESF010000366.1 GCA_027346425.1 Gemmatimonadota bacterium
CGGGGATGGTCGTGCGACGGCGCGGCTCGATGGAGAACTCGATGGCCTTGCCTAACGGGCCTCGGTCGCGGTGGGTGACCGCATCGGCAAAGCGCAGCATATCGCGCGTGGTCGAGCGCAGCGCCCCGGCCCCGGCCAGCGTGGGGAGGTCCCACGGGAGCACCACCTCGAGGTCGCCGTCGTGCGGGACGGCGAATCGCTGGGCCTTGCCGACGGGGACCGTGATGAGCGTCTCGCGCATCCCCAACGGCGCCAGCACCCGCTCGCGCAGCAGCGCCTCGTACGTCTTCCCTGCGCGCAGGGCGAGCACGTGCCCCAGGAGCCCCATCCCGAGGTTGGAGTACTCGTACAGCGATCCCGGGTCGCGACGCAGCACGTGCGAAGCGAGGAAGTCGTACATCTGCTGCACGGTGTAGTCGGCGTACGGGTTGCCGATGTCCTTCGGCGTGAGATTGGACGGGAGTGACGGGAGACCGGAGCTGGCCGTGGCCAGGTCGAGCAACGTGATCTCCTTCCCGTTGCGGCTGGGGACCTTCACCTCGGCGGGGAGGTACTTCGCCACCGGGTCATCGAGCGACACCTCTCCCTTCAGCACCATGTCGGCGAGCAGGATGTTGGTGAAGACCTTGGTGATCGACCCGATCTCGAAGAACGTGTCGCCGCCCAGCGCCCTCCCCGAGCGCTCGGCACCGCCGTAGGCGATGATGCGATCCCGCATTCCCTCCCGCACTCCCACGACGATGCCGGTGGCATAGCCGCTGTCGACGCGCGGAGTGATCCACGCGCGAATGGCGCTGTCGCTCGGCGCCTGCTGTGAATGGCTCGCCGTTGGCGCGGCGACAATGGAGGCGGCGACGAGGGCCGCGACGAGGCGCGAGAAGGGAACCATGGAATGGACCGGTTGAGGGCGACGCGCGAATGTATGCTCGCGCTAGATTCCCCGCCTCAGTCCCTCCCGTCACACCCGCGCCTGCCATCCGTGTCCGGCCAAACACACAAGGGGATCCAGACCGCCCAGCTCGGGCTCGTGGTCAACACCGTCCTCGCGGCGGTGAAGTTCGTGGCTGGGATCCTCGGGAACTCCTACGCGCTGGTGGCCGATGCGGTGGAATCGACGTCCGACATCCTTTCGTCGGCCATCGTCTGGTGGGGGCTGCGCATCGCGGCGAAGGAGGCCGACAGCGAGTTTCCCTTCGGCTACGGAAAGGCGGAGTCGCTGGCCGGCGCGGTCGTGGCCCTGATGCTCTTGGCCGCATCGTTCGGGATCACCGTCGAGGCCATCCGGGAGATCCGCACCCCCCACCACGCCCCGGCCCCGTTCACCCTGGTGGTCCTGATTGTCGTCGTCCTCGTGAAGGAGACGCTCTTCCGCCGGGTCTTTCGCGTAGCCCATGAAGTCGGAAGCGCCGCCGTTCGAGTCGACGCATGGCACCATCGTAGCGACGCCATCACGTCAGTAGCAGCTTTTATCGGCATCAGCGTCGCACTCTGGAAAGGAAAAGGGTGGGAATCGGCCGACGACTGGGCGGCGCTGGTGGCGGCGCTGGTCATCGCCATCAATGCCCTCCTCCTCCTTCGCCCCGTGGTTTTCGACCTGATGGATCGCGCCCCTGAGTCCGACCTGGTCGACGGTGTCCGGCTCGCCGCGCTGGGCGTCCCCGACGTGCTGGCCATCGAAAAGCTGAAGGTCCGGCGTGCCGGGACCGGACTCTATGTCGAGCTTCACGTGCAGTCCGACCCCGACCTCTCGCTGCACGATGCGCACATCGTGAGTGGCAAGGTGAAGAGCGCCATTCGCGGGTCGGTTCCTCGCGTGGACGGCGTCCTCATCCATATGGAACCGTTCGAGGGGAAGATCCGGGGAAAGCCGCGAAGGGTGTGACGTCGCGCGGCTCGAAATGAAGAAGGGGCGACCCCGGTGACGGGATCGCCCCTTCTTCAGCGGACGCGCCGTCTCGCTACTTCCTCCCCACCGGGCGATCGACGCGCTGTTTGCTCCACAACACGATCGCCGCGCACGAGCTGTTCCCCGCTTGCTGGAACTGTGCAGGGACGGAGATCCCGTTGTAGACCTCGACCGCCGCGATCTCGCTCGGCGGGAGGAGGCGATCGACGTCGCCGGGGAAGACCGCTTCGAACGGGGCGCCGTCCACGAAGTACTTCACGCAGCTCCCCACCACCGCGCGGGCGCTTTCGACCTGGTAGTCGATCCCGTTCCCCGACGGGACCACCCGCAGTCCGGGGATCGAGCGGAAGAGGTCGGTGAGCATGTTCGGCGCGCGCTTCACGATGTCGTCGCCGTCCAGATAGTAGCCGCCGCCGGACTTCTTTCGCTGGGCGAAGCCAACCCGCTCGAGCCCGACGTCGCGATCGGCCTTTACCACGACCGTATTGAGGATCGTTGCCGCCCGTGACATCGCAACCTCGACCCGCGCCGGCGCGCGGGTCGAGAGTTCGACCGCGCGCTCTTCGGGGGCAAAGCCGATCTGGCGCACCACCAGCGACTGCGTCCCCGAGGGGAGCCCGCTGATCGTGAACTCACCGTTCTCCTTGGTGAGCGTCGCCCCCGGGGTCCCGATCACGTCGACGCGCGCCCCGACCACGGGCTGTCCCCCCGCGTTCACCACCCGCCCGGTGACGACCGCATTCCCGGTCTGGAGCCGGGCCGCAGAGAAGGTGGGCCCGGTTGCGGCTTCCTTCTGCCGCCGGATGGCAGCAGAGTCGGTCGCCTCGGCGGTCACGGTGTTCGGATTCCCGATCTTCAGCCCCTGTACCACCAACGGATACCCCTCGGCCTTCACTCGCACCTCGGCGGTCGACACTCCCTTCAGCGTGGCTTGCAGCGTTCCGTCGAAGTCGATCGGGAGGCCGCAGATGCGGAACATCCCGTCGGCGCCGCTCAGCGCATCGCGCAGGCGGGGGATCTTCCGGAGTCCAGCGTTGAGCGACACCTCGAGCCACGCCACCGAGACCCGCGCCCCGCTCACCGGCTCGTCGGTATCGGCGTCCAGGAGGCGCCCGATCACCGCCCCGGGTCCCAGATTGCGCCTGGCGGCGGGGCACGATACCTCCACCAGCGACGCGGCGGCCGGGATGGAGAGCTGCAGCGTGGTCGCGTCGCCGTCCTTGAGTTCGAACGGGGCGGTGACCATGACGATCCCCAGCGAATCGAGGACGGGGTGGTCCACGCGCAGGCGGTGCGTCCCCGGGGGGATGCTATCGAGCAGGAAGATCCCGAGCCGGTTGGTGACCCCCATTCGCGACGTCCCCTCGATGCTCACCGTCGCCGCACCCAGCGGGGCGCTGTGCAGCGAGTCGAACACCGTCCCGCTGAGGGTGGCGATGGGGATCTTGGGGGCGGGTGGGGGCTCCGGCTTGGGCGCGACCGTCGCGCTGTCCACCTTCTTGGGCGCGGGGGCCTTGGCGGGGGCCTTCTTCGGCGGCGTGCGCTGCTGTGCCGAGAGCGATCCGGCACCGAGCAGGAGCGCGGCGATGGCGGCTCCCCCTGCGCGGGGGACGAGATGGCGGAAGTGTTGGAGCACGGTCCGGATACGTGGAAAAGTGAAGCTGGCCGACTGGTAATGTCTCTTCCGGGGGGCACGACTGACAACTCTGCGTAACCGTCCGTGCGCTCCGGGTTCCACCCTCCAAACGACGGCGCCCCCGTCCCAGCATGGGGCGAGGGCGCCGTACAGGGCGATTCGAGGCTACTGGTGGTCGTCTTCCTCGAAGAACGACGACACCATGCCGCTCCCGCTCGCCCGTTCGACCCGCAGCGTCTGCTTGAGGGTCTTGCCGTTCACCGTGATGGAGACGAGGTAGTCTCCCGGCGGGACGATCGGCGCTTGGGTACGGGCGCCGCCGGGGAGGCCGAAGCCGCCACCGCCGAAGCCGCCGCCACGCGGGTTGAGAAGCCGGACGATCTGGAAGGCGAGGTTGGGATCGGTGATCCCGGCCGCCGCGGCGGCACCCGCCGCCCCTCCACGCCCGCCGCCACCGCCGCCACGCTGCGCCGCGGACTGCTCACCCGGGCGCGGATTCCAGACGGTCGACTGCCCCATCCCACCCCCCATGAACATCTGTGCCATCTGCTGGAGGTCACCGCCCTGCAGCATACGGCGGAAGCGCCCGAGCGCCACGGTGTCCATCCCCGTCTTCCCTAACGAGTCGAAGACGAAGTCGGCGCGGCGCACGGCGAGGATAGAATCGCGCTTGCCGGCCGGCGACAGCGGCGGCGGCGCTGGTGCCTTGCCGCGGAAGTCCCACACCACCTTGTGCGTCCCCATCGTCGACGGGCCGTTCAGGGTGCGAATCGTGTCGCCGGTGACGTCCTGGATCACCACGCGCACCTGCCCTGTGCCGCGCGTCGCGAGGCGATACGATATCTCGGCGCCGTACGGCGGGCTCGGCGTCTGGAAGAACTGCTGCCCCACCGACTGCCCCTCGACCGCGACGTCGCCGTACTGGTAAGCGGTCTTCGGCTTGAAGAGATACGACTCGGCGGCCACGGCCTGCGGCGTCATCTGCTGCAGGGCCGCGATGTCCACCACCCAGAGCGAGCGCCCGTGGGGGGCGGCGATCAGCTCCTTGTCACGCGGGTGGATCTTGAGGTCGTTGACCGGGACGGTCGGAAGCCCCGTCATGAACTGCTGCCAGCTCTGCCCCTTGTTGAGCGAGATGTAGGCGCCGACGTCGGTGCCGACGAAGAGAAGGTTCGGGTTGGTCGGGTCCTGCTTGATGACGTGGACGAAGTCCGGGCCGCCCGTGGGGAGGTTGGCGACGATGGACTTGAACGACCTGCCGAAGTCCGCCGAGTGGTAGACGTACGGCGTGTAGTCGCCGGCGCGATGGTTGTCGAAGGTGACGAAGACCGTCATCGAGTCGTGCGGCGACGGCTCGATCTCGCTCACGTACGCGTTAGGCGGGAGCCCCGGGAAGTTCTTCGACAGCTCGTCCCACGTCCCGCCGTCATTCTTCGAGACCCAGACGCGCCCGTCGTCGGTCCCGGCAAAGAGGATCCCCGGGCGGATGGGCGACTCGGCGAGCGAGACGATCGTCCCGTAGGTCTCGGCGCCGGTCGCGTCGACGGTGATGCCGCCGGTGGTGCGGGTCGAGACCTTGATCTTCTTCGGGTCGGCGTACGTGAGGTCGGGAGAGATGGGGTACATCTCGTCGCCGCGCTTCGTGCTCTTGAGCACGAGGTTGGCGCCGAAGTAGAGGACCTGCGGGTTGTGCGCCGAGATGATGTATGGCGTGTTCCAGTTCCAGCGGAGGTCGAAGGCGACCGAGTCGTTCCGCTGCAGGGCGCGGAAGGCGTCGATGCGCTTCTTCTGCTCCTTCGACATCGGCGCAGTGGTGTCGGGGCGCTCGGTGAGGATCGAGTCCTCCCATTGCGAGTACTTCGGGCGCCAGTTGGGTTTCACGAGCGAGGTGCGCTCACTGGTCGCGAAGTTGAAGCGCGAGATGTTCCCGCCCTGCGACTCGGCGTAGATGGTGTTGGGGTCGGTCGGGTCCTGCTGGGTGACGAAGCCGTCACCGCCGGCCACCGTGGCCCACATCGCGTTGGTGATCGCCCCCTGGCGCCGTCGCGATGGGCCGCACCACGACCCGTTGTCCTGCAGCCCCGTGCAGACGCGGTACGGGACCGACATGTCGAACGAGACGTTGTACGCCTGCGAGACGGGGAGGGTGCTCGGCGCATCGTAGTTCCCGCCCTGGTCGTACGAGATCGCGATGCCGCCGTCATTCCCCACGATCATCCGATCTGGATCGTTGGGGTCGATCCACATTGCGTGATGGTCGACGTGGACGCCGACGGTGGCGTTCTTCGACGTCTTGCCGCCGTCGTCCGAGACTTTCACCGGCGTTGACGACCAGTACACGCGATTGGGGTTCTTCGGATGAACGCGCACCTGCGAGTAATAGAAGGGGCGCACGTTGTCGGTGCTGGTGCGCACCCACGTCACGCCTCCGTCCTCGGAGCGATAGAGCCCGCTCGGCTTCTCCTGCGCCTTCTTGGACTTGTCGGGCTTGGGGTTTGGGGCCGTGTCCGCCTCGACCATCGTGTACATGACCTTCGGGTTGGACGAGGCGATGGCGATGCTGATGCGTCCCTTCATCGTCTCGGGGAAGCCGCCCCCCTTCACCTCGGTCCACGTCTTCCCGGCGTCGGTCGACTTCCAGAGCGCCGAGCCCGGGCCGCCGGATTTGAGGAAGTAGGGGCCTCGCACCCGCTCGTAGCTTGCCGCCCAGACGATGTCGGGATTCGACGGGTCGAGCTGCACATCGATGAAGCCGGCCTTGTCCGAGACGAACTTGACGAGTTCCCACGAGGCGCCACCGTCCGTCGTCTTGTACAGGCCGCGCTCCTTGTTGGCGTTCCACGGCGCGCCTAACGCGGCCACGTACACGATGTTGGGGTTGGTAGGGTGCACCTGGATCCGTCCGATGGCCTGGGTCTTCTCCAATCCCATCAGCTTCCAGGTCACCCCGCCATCCATCGACTTGTAGATGCCGCCCCCCGGCGAGATCGAGTTGCGCGAGTTGGGCTCGCCGGTCCCGGCCCACACCTGCATCGTGTCGCTGGGGGCGATGGCGAGCATCCCCATCGAGATGACGCGCTCGTGGTCGAACACCGGGCGCCAGGTGGTCCCGTTGTTGGTCGATTTCCAGATGCCGCCGGCGGCCGCGGCGACGAAGAGCGTCTTCGAGGGCGCCGGGATCCCGGTGACGTCGGAGATGCGCCCCATCGTGTTGGCCGGGCCGACGAGGCGCCAGCGGAAGGCGGCGAGCGTGGCCGAGTCGACCTCGAAAGGGGTGCCTTGGGCGGCGAGCGCGGCGGGGGCGCCAGCCAGGGCCAGCCACCCGGCGGCGACGCCGAGTACCGTGCCGATGGTGGCGCGGCGGTGTGCGGAACGGATCATGGATCGTCCAGGAGAACAGTGAAGAGCCGGAACGCTGCGCGAGGGGCGTCGCGCGCGCGGGAACACGCGTTCGCCGTCCGACGAGCGCAAAGACGCCCAGCGTCGATTTACGGCGCGGGGCGCGTGCAGCGTTGAACGCGGAGCGCTGGAGACGGTCCGCTTCAGGTCAGGAGATCACACGCAGCTGCTTGACCATGCCGTGCTGAGAGTGCAGCTGCTTCGAAAGCGGGTTCCAGGTGGTGCAGAGCAGGGCGTAGTCGCCTGGCATCAGGTCCACCGTCACGTTGACGGCGCGGCCGCGTTCGACATTCGTCGTCCCTCCCACCGCTTCGTACGGGGAGGGTCCCGTTGGGTGCTCGGCCCAACGGACCACCTGGTCGAATGTGCGCCCTGGAAGGAACCTGACGATCGAGACGTGGTGCTCGAACTGGCCCGCGTTCTCCACGCGCAGCGTCCGCCGCCCAGCCACCAGCGGCCCCTCGAGAGTGAAGCCCCACTCGTTCATCCGGAGGGTGACTTCGGTTGCGGGGAGCGCCGCCGCGCCCGCGCCGTCCGCGCGCCGAATGACCGCGAGCTCCTGGACTTCGGTAAGCACGAGCGGTCCCCCGCGCGTCGGGGCCACGGGGAGTTGCGCCACCACGTAGCGTCCGGCGTCGAGCATCATCGATACTGACGATACTCCCCCCGGCGCGCTCGATTCGGGGCCGCCCATGCGACTGATCCACGGGACGTTCCAGTCACCGGCTCGCAGGTACTCGACGATCGACGCCACCCGGTCGAGGCGATCGACCTTCAGGATGGCGAAGTGCTGTGTGGCCGTGGAGCGGTTGAAGAGGCGCACGTTCACCAGCCCGGCGTCGACTTGCGATGGGGCGTCGAAGCCCTTGTCGTGGGCGACGATGACGAACTCGGAGCCCTGGATTCCCCCCGCGCGCTGCAGGGCGGGGCGACGTGGCGAGGGCTGCGCCCGGCCCGGCGGGGGCGAGGCTTGGGCGTCCAGGGTGCTGGCGAACAGCTGACAGACTGCGAGGGTCAGGATTGCAGCGGGGAGTGACGAACGCATGCAAATCCTCCGGCAAGAATTGGGGATACCCCTATTCTTTGTCGTTAGGGCGTCTGGCGCTAGGACAGATTGCGGACGAAGTACGGGAACGGCGGGGGCTCGGTGCTCCCTGACACCTACGCGGAAGCTGGCTCCTCGAGGCGTTCGGCCAGCGGGGTGAAGGCGAAGGTGCGGGCGCGTTCAGCGGCGGCACGTCGCGTCACGGCGATGGCCGGGAGGCCGGCTCGCTCCAGCGCCGACGCGCACTCGGCGACGAGCCAGGCACCCGCGTATGGGTCGACGGCGTCGAGGCGGCGCTGGGCGCGGGCAAAGAGGTCGAAAGCGGCGCCGCTGTGCCCCGCGCTGAGCGCCATCTGCAACGCGACGGCGTCGACCATCTCGCGCCCCGGGAACCACCAATCCATGGGGGCACTGGTGATGAGTTCGTTGGCCCGCTCCCACCGCTTCCAGGTGGATGGCGCGTCGGGGCCTCCGTTCGTCAGGGCGGCGCCGGCGAGTGACGCGAGCTCGATCCACGCCACGTCGAGGGTTCGCGCGGTGGCGACGGCGGAGTCGTAGAGCGCGTGGGCGCGATCGCGTTCGCCCAGGTCGCGCGCGACGTTGGCGGCGACGAGGGTGGTGCGCAGCTGCTCGGGGACGTCGCCGATGGCGGCGAAGATGCGCTCGGCGTCGCCCATCCACTGGGCGGCCTCGCCGAAGAATGTCCCCTGCCGCGCCCGCAGCTCCCCGAGCGCGCGCGAGACGCCGGCGGCGAGCGGGGCGGCATGGGCGCCGCGCGCCGCGTCGAGCGCCTCGCCCAGCGACTCCTCGGCGTGCGCGAGGTGTCCGGCCCGCAGCTGCAACTCACCCAGCGCCAGCCGGGCTCCTGCGGTGGCCAGGCGGTCGCCGGTGGCCATGGCGTGGGCCAGGGCATCGTGTCCCAGCGTAAAGGCGTCGGCCGGGGCGGTGCCGTAGCGGCTGAGCGCCAGCAGCCGATGTGCTTTGGCGCGGTGAGCGGGAGTGGCCCGATCGCCCAGCGTCTCCAGCGCCTTGCGGGCGAGCGAGGTGGCGAGCGTCCAGTCGGCCACCACGGTGGCCATTGCAGCTGCGGCCAGCTGCACCTCGGCGCGCGCGTGCCCCTCGCTGTCGGGGGCGGCGGCGAGGATGGCGCGCAGCTCCTCGAGGGCGCGCAGCGGCGGCTTGCCACGATGCATGCGCACGCACTCGCGCAGGCGGCGCACGTTCATCGCGCCCAGCGGGTCGGCACTCCCCTCGATCCACTCCAGCGCCAGGTCGCACCATGCTTCGGCGGGGGCATAGCGTCCGGCGCCGAAGGCCGTCGTC
>DAIESF010000371.1 GCA_027346425.1 Gemmatimonadota bacterium
CCCTCGCGAGGAGCTCGAGCACATCATCGACCTGCTGCGCGCCTGCTCGCCCGAGGAGCGGGCGCAGGTCCGCGGCCTCAATGTCGGACGCTCCGACATCATCCTGGGAGGGCTCGTGGTCGCCGCCGAGGTCATGGCGCGCATCGAGGCGCGCGACCTCGTCGTCTCGGCCTACGGGATTCGCGAGGGGTTGCTGCTGGAGAGCGCCCACGTCCCGACCATCCCCGCCGACCGTGGCGAGGCGCGCGACCGCTCGGTGCGCACGTTCGCCGAGCGCTGCCACTACGAGGCACCGCACGCCCAGCACGTGCGCCAGTTGTCGTTGCAGCTGTTCGATGCGGTCGGGGCCCGGCTCGGGTGCGAGCCGGAGGACCGGCAGACGCTCGCCGATGCCGCCCTCCTGCACGACGTGGGCTATCACATCAACTACGACAAGCACCACAAGCACTCCTACCACCTGATCCTTCACGCCGACCTGCTGGGGATCTCACCGGTCGAGCAGGTGGTGGTCGCCAACGTGGCCCGCTACCATCGCGGTGCGCCACCCAAGCGGAAGCACCAGAACTTCGGGAGCCTCGACCGCGCCACGCGCGACCGCATCATGCGCCTGTCGGCGATCCTGCGGGTCGCCGACGGCTTCGATCGCGGTCACGTGGGGGGGGTGCAGCGGGTCAAGGTGAGGTGGACCGACCGGGCGCTGCGCATGACCGCCGTCCCCGATCCGCGGGCGCGTGTGCTGCGCCTGGAGCTGTGGGGGGCCAGTCGCAAGGCGTCGCTCCTGTCCGAGCTGGCCGGGATCCCGGTGGAGATCGTCGCCCCCGACGGCACCGTCGTCGAGGCGCGCCGCGAAGACGAGGACGGCGACAGCGAGTGAGCGCGGCGGCCCGCGTCGCGGCGCGCGCCACCCCCGGCTGCCTAACGCCTCGCGGCGCGTTTCCCCTTCGTGCGCGCGGCGCCTGCCCCGTGCCCATTGCCATCGGCGACCGGCGTCGGATCTGGAGGGCGCACCGCGCGCACTTCTGCCGTGGTGTAGCGCGAATCGGCGCGGTCCAGCCCCCACGGGTCGCGCAGGAGCTTGCGGTGCGTCGCCAACTCGTCCGCCTCACCCGGAGTGTACTGGACGTAGCGGCCGTCGGGGTGCAGCTCCCACGCCTGGCGGTTGTCGGCCAGCCAGGTCTCGAGGAGCGAATACATCCGCTGCCGCAGCCCGCGATCCCCCACCGGGACGATGACCTCCACCCGCCGCTCGAGGTTGCGCGGCATCCAGTCGGCGGAGCCGATGTAGTACTCCTCATCGCCGCCGTTGGCGAAATAGAACAGGCGTGAGTGCTCGAGGAATCGCCCCACAATGCTGCGGACGCGAATCCGCTCACTCACCCCCGGCATTTGCGGGCGCAGGCAGCAGATGCCACGGATGATGAGATCGATGTCCACCCCGGCATCGGATGCGTCGTACAGGGCGGCGATCACATCGGGGGAGACGAGGGCGTTGATCTTGGCAATGATGCGCGCGCGGCGCCCGGCGCGGGCATGCGCCGCCTCGCGCTGGATGAGCGCCAGGAAGCGCGACTTCATGTTCGCCGGCGCCACCAGGAGCTTTCGGTACTCCCGCTGCCGCGAGAAGCCGGTGAGGAGGTTGAAGATATCGCTGAGGTCGGCCCCGATGTCGGGATTGCAGGTGAAGAGCCCGAAGTCGGTGTACAGTCGCGCCGTTTTCGAGTTGTAGTTGCCGGTGCCGATGTGCACGTAGCGTCGAATGCCGTCGGGCTCTCGCCGCACGACGAGGGCGATCTTGGCGTGCGTCTTGAGCCCCGACAGCCCGTACGCCACGTGCACGCCGAAATCCTCCAGCGTGCGGGCCCATGAGATGTTGTTGGCCTCGTCGCCGCGGGCGCGCAGCTCGACGAGCACCGCCACCTGCTTCCCGCGCTGGGCCGCATCGGTGAGCGTCCGCACGATGGTACTGTCGCCCGAGGTGCGGTAGAGCGTCGTCTTGATGGCCAGCACGTGCTCGTCCTGCGCCGCCGCCTCGAAAAATCGCTCCACCGACGTGGCGAACGATTCGAACGGGTGGTGCACGAGGATGTCGCGCTCGCGAATGACGTCGAAGATCGAACGCGTGGCGTCACGCAGCTCTGGCGGGGTCAGCGGGGTGAACGGAGGGTCCCGCAGCTCGGGGATCTCGAGCGTCGCCAGTGACATGAGGTCGCCGAGCTCGAGGAGCGGCCCCGGCTCGTGCACGTCATGGTCGGTCAGCGGGAGGACCTCGGGATCGGTCACCTCGCGCAGCTCGTCGAGGAGGAGACTACGAATGTGCGGCGGCATCCCCGACTGCACCTCGAGGCGAACCACCTCGCCGAAGCGCCGTTGGAATACCTGCTCCTCGATCGTCGCCAGCAGGTCTTCCGGCTCGTCAGCTGCAGGGACGTCGAGATCGGAGTACCGGGTGATCTTGAAGGTGTGCCACCCCAGGATCTCCATGCCCGGGAAGAGCGTCCCGAGGTGCGCCCCGATCAATCGCTCGAGCGGAACGAAGTGGTTCGGGCGTCCGGCCGGGATCCAGCGCGGAAGGCTCCGCGGCACCTTGAGCCGCGCGAAGTGCTAGCCACCACGCGCGGGATCGCGCAACTCCACCGCCAGCGAGATGGAGAGGTTGGAGATGTAGGGAAACGGGTGCCCCGGGTCGACGGCCAGCGGCGTCAGCACCGGAAACACTTCGGTCTCGAAGTACGCGTCCAGCGCCGCGCGCTCGTCAGGCGTCACGTCATCCATGGAAAGCAGCCTGATCCCCGCCTGTTCCAGCGCCGGCAGCAGCATCTCGTGCAGGCAGCGCCGCCTCCGGTCGAGCTGCTCGCGGATCCGCTACCAGATCGCCTCGAGCTGCGCCAGTGGAGTGAGCCCGTCAGGAGTGGCCTG
>DAIESF010000416.1 GCA_027346425.1 Gemmatimonadota bacterium
GCGCTGTCGCCGGGGGGGCTGAAGTTTGCCAGTCGCCTGCTTTTCGTGGTTGGACCGGATGGGAGGGTTGCCTACACGGCAACGCCCTTCCGCCAGAACACTGAGGAGGCCTATACCGAGTTGGGGGCGGCGATCGACCGGGCCGCGGCGATGTGAGCGGTTTGGTGGTATGATGTGCGGGGCCCGGCCGGCACGTTGCGGTCGGGCCTTCCTGTGTCCTCCCTCCTCGATCCCGACTGGACGACCGTCATGCCCGATCGCGCGCCATCCGAGCTTCCCCCGTCGCACCCGTTCGTCCCGCTCCGGTTCGAGCGGCGCCCGCTGGAGGAGTCGCGCGCGCGAGCGCGAGCATTCTACGAGGAGATGAACCGCCGGCGCACCACGCGGCACTTCTCCACCGACCCGGTCCCCCGCGACCTCATCGAGTACGCGATTCGCACCGCGGGAACCGCGCCGAGCGGGGCGCACCAACAGCCGTGGACGTTCGTCGCCATCTCCGACCAGACACTAAAGGCGGAAATCCGACGCGCCGCCGAGGAAGAGGAGCGGGAGTTCTATCACGGGCGCGCTCCGCAGGAGTGGCTCGACGCCCTGGCCCCCCTCGGCACCGACCAGCACAAGCCGCACCTGACGGATGCGCCGTGGGTGATCGTCCTCTTCCGCCAGGCGCACGGGCTACTCCCCGACGGGAGCAAGCGTACGTACTACTACACACAGGAGTCGTGCGGCATTGCGGCAGGTCTGTTCATTGCCGCGGTGCATCAGATGGGACTGGTGACGCTGACCCACACGCCCAATCCCATGGCGTTCCTGTCGCAGCTCCTTGGCCGTCCCGGCAATGAGAAGGCGATGCTCGTGATGCCGGTCGGCTACCCCGCGCCGGATGCCCGTGTCCCCGACATCCGGCGCAAGGCGCTGGGCGACATCGCCATCTGGAAGTAGCGACGACGTCACGGCGGCTCGCGGTGTTCCACCCGCCGCTCCGCGCCGGCGCCGCACGCCCTCACGCCGCCAACACCTCCTGCTCGAGCCGCGCGTAGCTCGCCTCCATTCCTTTCGTCATCCCCGTCCCCAGGATCATGTCGCGCAATTCCTTGCTGGGGTAGGTGATGAGCAGGGACATCAACGTCCCCTCTTGCAGGGGGGTGAGCGTCAGTTCGTTATGCGTGGCGGGACCGCCCATGCCGATCATCTGCTCGGTGGTCACCGCGCGGTACGGCGCCGCGATCTCCAGCAGCTCTCCCTCGAAGCCGAAGCGCTGCGAACCGTCCTCCTTTTCCCATTCGTAGCGGTAACGCTGGCCAACCTGCGACGCAATCTCGCACACCGGCATGGTCCACCCGTCGGGACCGAGCAGCCACCGCCGCATGAGGGCCGGGTCATGGTGGGCGCGCCAGACCTGCGCTGCACTGCCGCGAATGACGCGGCTCACGCGCACCTGCGTATCGCTGAGCAGCTGCGCTTCGGTCCCGCGACTGGCCACGAACGAGGCGAGGTCGGCGAGCACCGCGTCGATCTGCCCCATGGCCGATCTCATCCCCTCCATCATCCCCATCTGCACGAGCTGCTCCATCGCCTCGAGGCTGGGGAAGGTGGTGACGTTCCGAAAGCGCGATCCGGCGGCAGTGGACTCGAAATGGAAGACCATTCGCATGGTCGGCATGTCCGGGTTAGGGGTCCCCGCGGCATCGCCGAAGCCGTCCTCCAACTCGATGCGCGTGAGCGGTTCGATGGCCAGGTAGCGGAACCAGCCGTGCGCCATCGTCCCGTCGGGGCCCGTCATGTAGTAGTGCGACCGCCCACCCACGGCCATGTCGTGCCGGGTGAAGGTGGCCGGCCACTGCTCGGGCCCCCAGAAGCGCTCCAGCTGTCGCGGGTCGGCATAGGCGTCCCACAGCCGCTCCACCGGGACGGGGTAGTCGGCGACGACGGTGAGGGTCAGGTCGTGCGCGTTCGAGGTGACCTCGGTGATCGGCATGGCGGCTACTCCTTGGCGGGGCGTGGTTCGGCGAGGATGGCGTCGAGCTGGCTAAAGCGAGAAACCCAGAGTTGTTCGAGTTGGATCAGCAGCGACCGCGCTTGCGCGAGCCGCTCGGGGTTGCCGCGGACGATGCGTTCGCGGCCGTGCGGATGCTTGGTCACGAGTCCGGCCTCCTCGAGCACGGCGACGTGCTTCTGCACCGCCGCAAAGGACATGTCGTAGTGCGACGCGAGCGACGACACGGATGCCGGCTCATCGGCGAGCAGGCGCGCCACGATGTCGCGTCGCGTGGCATCGGCCAAGGCGCGGAAGAGCCGGTCGATGTCGGCGTCGGGGAGGGGAAAACGTACAACCATATGGTTGTATGATATGGGGCGAGATCTGGTCGCGCAAGAGGGACTCGGTTGTCGCTTGTCTTCCTCGTTGACGTGGACCTACCCGCCCCCTCAGCCGCGCACCCGCAGGACTGCCGCCCCTCGCAACCGCCCCTCGCGCAGGTCGGACAGCGCCTCGTTGGCCCGCTCGAGCGGGTACTCCACCGCTTCGCTGCGGACCGGGATCCGCGCGGCGAGCGCGAGGAACTCCTCACCATCGTGTCGCGTGAGGTTGGCGACCGACCGGACGATGCGCTCGCCCCACAGCAGGTCGTACGGAAAGGCGGGGATGTCGGACATGTGGATCCCGCCGCAGACCACCGTGCCCCCCTTGGCGACGGCCCGTAGCGCCGCCGGGACGAGTGCCCCCACAGGTGCAAAGATGATGGCCGCGTCCAGCGCGCGCGACGGGGCCTCATGCGAGTCGCCGGCCCAGGCGGCGCCGAGCGACCGTGCAAAGTTCTGGGCCTGCACGTCGCCGTGGCGCGTGAAGGCGTAGAGGGTGCGCCCCTGGAAGCGCGCGACCTGGGCGACGATGTGGGCGGCGGCGCCGAAGCCGTAGATCCCGAGGTGTGCGGCCGCGCCGGCCATTCGCAAGGCGCGATAGCCGATGAGTCCTGCGCAGAGGAGCGGCGCCGCCTGCACGTCTCTGAAGCCGTCGGGAATGGGGAAGCAGAAGCGCGCATCGCACGCCACGAACTCCGCGTAGCCGCCGGGAAGGGTGTAGCCGGTGAAGCGCGCGCGGTCGCACAGGTTTTCGCGACCGGACGAGCAGAAGTCGCACGTCCCGCAGGTCCATCCCAACCACGGGATGCCGACACGCGTCCCCAGCGGCGGCGCCGACACGCCAGCACCGTGCGCCACGACCGCGCCGACGATCTCGTGGCCGGGGACGAGCGGGAGCGCGGGGTGCGGGAGCTCCCCATCGACCACGTGCACGTCGGTGCGGCAGACAGCACAGGCGGCGATGCGCACCAGCACCTCCCCGCGACCCGCCGTGGGGACGGGAAGTTCCGCCAGGCGCAACATTCGCCCCGGCGCGTCGAAGAGCATGGCCCGCATCGCCGCTGCCTAACGCACTCCCACGAGCCCGCGCGCGGCGCCGCGCAACTTCGCCGAGTCGTAGCCAACGCCGGCGCGAAAGACGGTCGTGATGTTGTAGAGATCCTTCGCGTTCGCGGCCGGGTCGCCGCGCACCACCACCAGGTCGGCCTGGCGCCCGGGAGTCACAGCCCCCGTCTCCTTGTCGAGTCCGAGGATGCGCGCCCCGTTGAAGGTGAGGATCTGGATCGCCTGCGCCGGCGAAAACCCCGCCTCGCGCAGCATCTCGAAGTTGCGAACGTTCCCGTACCCGGGGAGGAACCCCGTCCCCCACGGGTCGGAGCCGGCGCCGAGCAATCCGCCAGCAGCAACAAAGGCGCGCTCCCATCGCATCATTTTGGACAGGAGCGCAGGCGTGACGATGAGCCCGCCCTGCTCGAGGTTGGCGTGGTTCGACTCGACCTCGCGCCGCACGTCGGGATCCAGCATGGTCAACGCCGCGCTGTCGAGATGGAAACGCTGCGGCGAGAAGGTCTCGTACACCGCCAGCGTCGATACCACCGGCGTGCCGCGGCGGGCGAGGGCGCGAATGGACGCCTGCACCGGCGCGCTCCCCACATCCACCTCGGACTGGATGTGCATGTTCTCCGGCGGACAGACGTCGGGCTGCTTGCCGGGGACGTAGTCGCTGGCCGTGATGAAGCCGTGCTGCAGGGCGTCGATCCCGAGGGCGGCGGCCTCGGCGAAGGTGACCGAGCACAGGTGCCCGGTGACCTTCATGTGGCGCGCGTGCGCAGCGCGGATCACCTCGGCAAGCATTGCCCGCGAGATGCGCCCCTGCACCTTCACCCACGATGCCCCCTCGGCGCCCCAGTAGTCGATGACGCGGCGCGCCTCGTCAGGCGAGGCGAGGGCGCGCGCGTTCACGCTGCGCGTGTCGCCGCCGTCCAGATAGGGGCCCGTTATGAGGAAGCGCGGACCGGGAATGCGTCCCGCGTCCACCGCGCGCTGCATCGCCAGTTCCTGGTAGGGAAGCATGCTCCCAGCCGACATCGCCGTCGTGACCCCAAAGGCGAGGTACAGCAGCGGCCCGCTGGTGCTCATCTGGGTGATGCGCTTGACCCCGCCGAAGTACGTATGCTCGTGCAACCCCACCAGCCCCGGAATGACCGTGTGGCCAGTGAGGTCGAGGATGCGGGCGCCGGCGGGGATGGTGACGCGCCCGCTGCTCCCCACCGCCGCGATGCGGGGGCCGTCGATGACCACCGTCTGGTCCTCGAGCGGCGCGGCACCGGTCCCGTCGATGAGGCGCACGTGGGTGAGGGCGACAACCGGGGCGTCGACGCTGACGAACGGGCGCACGTCGGCGGTGATGTTGGCGCGCGATTGCCCGGGGAGCGGCGTCGCGATGGCAATGAACGAGACGGCTAGCGCGGCCGCGACGGCGGCGGCAGCAGCGTTTCGGTGATGGACGACAGCAGGTTGCATTGAACGTCGAGATGGGGAGGGTGACAGGCCGTAAGCTGCGCCTCGTGCCACATCCCCGCCATCACGTGGCGCCGAGCTCGGCGTGGGATGGATTCTCCGATGGAACGGCGAGTGAACCCAAGGCGATGCCGACCAACCTCGTGTTCAAGCACCGATTCGATCCCCCGAGGCACGCGTAGCGTCGCCCGGGGAGTTCCGATTCGTGGGAGGATTATCAAGGAATATCCCTTGACAATACATAGGCGCCCTACCATTCTCAGGCCACGCCTGGCGGGACCGACCCCGCGAACCGGCGTTCACGACAAGGCACGAGGATCTGGTAGTGGCAATTGCGGCGACGACCGCGCCCATCGCGCGCCCGCTCACGGTGGCCAAGAGCCGGGTGGATGAGCGCTACGACACCGATGCGCGTCTCACGCGGTTGGTCTACGCATATCTGGCGACGTCGGCCGTCTGGCTTCTGCTCGGGACGCTGGTCGGCTTCTACCTGTCGCTCAAGTTCATCTGGCCCGACCTCGGCGTGGCGCCGGGGCTCTCGTTCGGGCGGTTGCGCCCCGTCCACGTCAACATCGTCTTCTGGGGCTTTGCGTCGCCCGGGATGCTCGGGCTGGCGCTGTGGGTCGTTCCGCGCACCTGCCGGACGGCGCTCGCCAGCCACCGGCTCCCCTGGATCGCCCTCGCCCTCATCAACGCTTCCGTCGTGGCCGGGACCGTGCAGCTCCTGCTCGGCATCACCAACGGGGCCGGGGAGTTCCGCGAGTTCACCTGGCCGGTGATGGGGCTCTTCGCCGCCGCCCTCGTGCTGCTGGCGGTCACGCTCTACCGCACCATCGCACGGCGCGCGACGCACGAGATCTATATCTCGAACTGGTACATCGTCGCGGCGCTTCTATGGACGATCGCCCTCGCGGTGATCGCCTACGTGCCGTGGTTCCAGTCCGGGCTCGCCGACACGGTCGTGCAGGGCTACTACATGCACCAGGGGGTCGGGATGTGGTTCACGCCGATGTGCCTCGGCCTCGCGTACTACTTCCTCCCCAAGCTCCTCAACAAGCCGATCTACTCGTATTCGCTCGGCGTCCTCGCCTTCTGGACGCAGCTCCTCTTCTACACGATGATCGGCGGGCACCACTTCGTGTTCAGCCCCACGCCGTGGCTCCTGCAGACGGTGGCAATCGTCTTCAGCGTGGGGATGCTGGTTCCGGTGGTGGCGGGGACGGGGAACTTCCTGCTGACGATTCGCGGGAGCACGCGCACCTTTGCCCGCAGCTACTCGCTTCCCTTCATCCTGGTGGGAGTGCTCCTCTACTTCGCCGGCTCGATGCAGGGGACGCTCGAGGCGCTTCGCTCGCTGAATGAGCTCTGGCACTTCACGGACTTCACCGTGGGGCATGCGCACTTCACGATGTACGGCTTCGTCGCCTTCGTCATCTGGGGTGGCGTGTACGCCCTCGTCCCTCGCCTCAGCGGGCGCGAGCCGTCGCACGGCGCCATCGGGCTGCACTTCTGGCTGTCGGTCGTTGGCCTCACGGTATACGTCGGCGCCCTGTCGATCGGCGGGACGCTGCGCGGGCTGAGCTGGATGTCGGGGGCGCCGTTCATCGACTCGGTGCGGCTGATGGCGCTGTTCTGGCTCGGGCGAGCGGTGGGGGGGACGCTGATGTTGGCGTCGCACTTCGTCTTTGCCTGGAATCTCTGGCAGACGCGACCGATGGCCGTCCGCAAGGTGCGCGTGGCCGCGCCGCAGCGTGTGGTGGAGGCCAGCGTCGCATGAGGCTCGACTTCCACGAGAACCACCGCTTGCTGTTCGGGACGGTGATCGGCGGCTTCATTGCCCTGAGCG
>DAIESF010000461.1 GCA_027346425.1 Gemmatimonadota bacterium
CCTCGCGTCCTGTCACCGCCTGGGACGCGGAATCGATGGCGCGGTGCAATCGGTCGACGATTACCCCCCACCGAGCGCCCGAGCGCGGCTCGGGCTCCCAGCGCACCTCATAATCGGCGCCCCCTGTGGCAACGATCAGCCCGCGAATGCGGTCGGTGGCGTCGAGCACGGGATACGCGAAGGAGAGCCGCCCCGACGCCGAATCGACGAACGGGGGTGGGCTCCCGCCAGCGAGCAGCGTATCCCCTCCCATTTGTCGCGGGAGATGCGACGGCGGTGCGTTCTCGCCCCGGGGGCCCACGTGGGCGAAGAGCTGCGCGTGGAGTCGTGAGACTTCGGTTGGCGGGGCGATGCGATCGGTCAACTTTCGGTCGAGCGCCGACGCCGAGACGAAGAGCCGGGGGAAGCGCCGTATCCACGACGAGGCAATCACATCGGGCGACGGATCGGCGATAGCAAAGATGCGTCCGCTATTGGCGTTGACGATGGCCACACCGGCGTGCTGGAAGTAGCGCGCCTCTTCGCCCAACACCTGCACCGGGTCGCTCAGCGGATAGAACTCCGAGGCCGAATACAGGTGCACGCTCCAGTACAGCGAGTCGCGATACACGATGGGTGCGACGAGCTCACCCTGCAGGAAGAACGGAAAGACGCGTCGCACGCGGCGGCGCACGTCCCGAAACATCACGACCCGTGCGCCATTACCGGATTCACCGGCAGCGAGGAGTTGCGGGTTCTGCAGTCGCCACGCATGCGCCAACCGCGACGCGAACGTCTCGAGGGCAGGAGCGGCCACGTGTCCCGAGGAGTCGCTGATGATGCGGTATCCGGCAGCGGAATCGACGATCAGGGCGGTCGGCAGACCGACGTCACCGGCGGCCCCGCGCGCATCCGTTACCGGTCCCCCCTGGTCGGTGACGATGTCGGCCTCGACACGCAGTGCATTCCATTCGGCTCCAGGGGCGGCGGCATCGGGACCGGTCGGCTGCTCGACGATGATGGCGAGCAGGCGCCCGTCTCGCGCCTCCCACCCCATGTCACCATGCGGAAGGCCCGCACGCCGTTCGTGCGACATGGCGCGCGAGAGCGCGGGCGTATCCCACAGCGCCGCGCCGCGCACCGCACTGCGCGTGCTCCCCTCGCCATTCGTCGAGTCCGGGCGCGCGACACGATCGAGGTCGTAGGCACGACGCGTGTAGCCTGCGCGCGTCTTGAAGTACGGGGCGTCGCGAAGTTCCTGGTCGGCGGGGGTCAGGAATCGCTCGGCCACCGCGGGGAGGAGCTGGCGGAGGGCCAGTGCCAGCAGGAGAGCGGCGCTGACCGTCGCGAACGCGATGCGCAGCTGCCCGATCCATCCCGACCACAGCAGCAGCATCGCGGCGGCAACGGTAACGAGCGCAAGAGCGAGGCTCGCGGGGATGCCGACGCGGTGATCCAGCGCATTGAAGGTCCCTTGGGCCCCGCTCCCCTCGAGGAGGAGGCGATAGGCATCGAGACGGTAGCTCCAGGCGAGGATGACGAGCACCGCCGCCCCCAACGCGAAGAAGTGACGCCGCACGTATGCCGTGATCCGCAGCCGTCCTCCCTCCCACCGTAGGCTCGGCGTGAGGGCATAGAGCACGGTCACCACCAGCGTGACGGCAAGGACCGCGATCAACGACCAGAGATGGAACTCGGCTTCGAGTGGAAGCCAATACACCCAGAAGGCCAAGTCGAACTGGAAGTACGGATCGCTCTCGCGGAACGAGTCGCCATGGCGCACAAGATCGACCGAGGCCCAGTCGCCGTGCGGGAGGGCGAGGAGGAGCCCCAGCGCAAGCGACAGGACGACGACGGCGATGTTGAGGTAGCGCCCAGGGACTTCCTCTCCGATCTCGAGGTTCCCGACCCGTCGTGGGAGGACGAGGGAGACGACCGAGTGCCTAACGGCATACAGGTTGACGAAGACAAACGTCGATCCTGCCGCGAACGCGATCCCCCGCAGGAGGAGGAAGTCCATGGCCCGCGCCCGCCAGACATCGGCGGCGCCGAGGGCGTCGTACCACAGGAAATCGACGTACCAGCCAGCCACCACGCGCCCCACCACGAGGAGGGCGGCGAGGGCGAGCGTTGCGCCCAGGAGCCAGCGGCGCCCTCCCACGTCAGGGCGTCACGCCTTGCGAGCGCAGCCACCCTTCCATCTCGGCGCGTATCGCCGACAGACGCTCCGGCGTGCGCGCCTCGTAGCGGGTGACCAGGATCGGCTGCGTGTTGCTCGCGCGAATCAAGCCCCAGCCGTCGCCGAACAGGACGCGGACGCCATCGACGTCGATCACGTCGTGCGTCGCCTTGAAGTGGCGCGCGGCCGCCTCGACGAGCGCGAACTTGCGATCGTCGCCGCATTCCACGCGGATCTCGGGCGTCGCATGGAACGGCGGGACATCGGCGAGGAGCGCCTTCAACGACTTGCCGCTGTCGGCAACGATCCGCAGCAGGCGGGCCGCGCCGTACAGGGCGTCGTCGTGACCGTAGAATCCCTCGGCGAAGAACATGTGCCCCGACATCTCGCCGGCGACCGGGGCGTGCAACGCCTTCATCTTGTCCTTGATGAGCGAGTGCCCGGTTTTCCACATCACCGGTTCGCCCCCTGCCCTTCGAATCGCGTCGGGGAGCGCCTGGGAGCACTTCACGTCGAATATGATCGGCTGCCCCGCCCCGGTGCGCGCGAGGACGTCGCGGGCGTAGAGGATCAGGATGTGGTCGCCCCAGATGATCGTGCCGTCCTCATCCACGACGCCAATGCGATCGGCGTCGCCGTCGAACGCGATGCCAAGATCGGCCCGCTCCGCGTGCACGGTGGCAATCAGGTCGTGCAAGTTCTCGACGACCGTCGGATCGGGGTGGTGATGGGGGAAGGTTCCATCGCTCTCGCAGAAGATGTAGCGCCCCTGTACCCCGAGCCGCTCGAAGAGTCGCTCGGCGACGAGTGCCCCTGCCCCGTTCCCGGCGTCGATCACGACCTTGAGCGGACGCGAGAGTCGCCCGGTTCGCTCGACGACATCGTCGAGGTACGGGGTGATCACGTCGGCGTCGTGAACGGCTCCCGCGCCGGAGGGGAAGGCGCCGCCTCGAATGTGCTGCAGGAGTCCCTGAATGCCCGCACCATGCAGGGAGTCCTTCCCGACGCAGAGCTTGAAGCCGTTGTATTCCGGCGGATTGTGCGACCCCGTGATCTGGATTCCGCCGACCACCGCGAGGTGATGGAGGCTCCAGTAGAGCAACGGCGTGGGAACGACCCCGATATCGACGACATCCACGCCGCAGCTGGTAAGCCCGCGGACCAGGGCATCGCGCAGCGCAGCACCTGACGGGCGGTTGTCGCGCCCGACAGCGACCGCGCCACGGATGCCATTGGCCGCAAGGTGCGCCGCGTATCCACGCCCGATTTCGAAGGCCGCCTCCGTCGTGAGATCCTGTCCGACGATACCGCGAATATCGTACTGGCGGAAGATTCCTGCGTCGATGGCCATGTCCGTGTCGTCATGCCGTAAACGAGTCGGGGCCGCGTTGCGGCCCCGCTCAGGTCATTGCCCGGGTAGCGCGGCGGTCCGCGAGCCGGGGACTCCCGGCGAGGCCGGCGTCCCTAACGAGTTCGAGGCCTTTGCGAGCCGCACGATCGGGTTGGGATATACCCCGAAGACGAGGATGAGCGTCGCGGCCGCGACCACCACCGCGCGCGTGAGCGCCGGCATGGCGGGGACCGCGGGGGCGTCGGCGGCGCGCTGCTTCATGAACATCACCATCACCACATA
>DAIESF010000469.1 GCA_027346425.1 Gemmatimonadota bacterium
ACCTCGAAGAAGAGTGCGACCGCGGCGTTCATTCCCGCGAACTCCTGGAACGGAAGCGTCACCACCTCGAAGCGGCGCGCGTCGTCCCGGTAGGTGAAGTCGTACTCGAGCATGCGGGTGAAGTCGTCGGAATCGCGCACCGACATCCATCCCACGTCACTTGGCTCCAGCGCGGGGATGAGGGACTCACGCACATAGACGAAGCCCGTCCCCCACGGCGAGACGAGCCACTTCTGGCACCCGCAGGCGAGAATGTCGACGTGCAGCGTCGACAGGTCGAGGGTGAGCGCGCCGAGCCCCTGGATGGCGTCGACGACGAAGAAGATCCCCCGCTGGGCGCACGCACGCCCGATGCGCGCGAGGTCGACGGCGTACCCGGTCTCGAACGAGACCCACGACAGGACGAGGACGCGCACCCCCGGGCGGTCGAGCGCGGTGAGGATCGCCTCCTCATCGACGAGGCGCCCCTTGCACGGAATGCGCTCGAAGCGTACGCCGCGCGACTTCTCGAGCGCCATCCACGGGTAGATGTTCGACGGAAACTCGCGATCGCTGGTGACCACGACGTCGCCGGCTCGGAGCGGAAGGGTGCGTGCCGCCAGGTTGAGCCCGTAACTGGTGTTGGTCATGAGCGCGATCTCCGACGCCGACGCCCCGGTGAGACGCGCCAGGAGCTCGCGCGAGCGCGAGACGGTCCCGAACTGGAATTCCTGCGTGATGCTCCACGGCTCGGCACGCATGATGTCGAAGCGCGCGAGGGCGCTGAGCGCACACTCCGGAAGCGGGCCGGTGGACGCATTGTTCAGGAACGCGATCCCCGGACGCCTGACACGCGGAAACTCGCGCTCGGCCACGGCGTCGAGGAGGGCGAACGCGTCGGGTGAGTCAGTGGTGGTGACGTCGGCGGCGAGATCGGTCATGGCGGAGCAGAGTGACGGACAAGGGCGGTGGCGAACGCGAGATGGCAGGGTGACAGCACGAGCGACGGATCGAGCTAGATCGGTTCGCGCAATTCGGGCGGCGTGTCCGGCGGCTGCCGCTTCCACCGCCGGTGGTGCCAGAAGTACTGCTCCGGATAACGACGCACCATGCGCTCCAGCGATGCCGTGAATCGCGCCACCGTCGCGTCGACGTCGGCATCGCGATCGCCGGTCTCCACCGCCGGGATCTCCTCCACGAACAGGCGATACTTCCCGCTCGGCTGCAACAGCGCCGACACGAAGAGGATCGGCACCTTGTAGCGCAGGGCGAAGACTGCCGGCCCGCGCGGTGTCTTGGCCGGACGCCCGAAGAACGTCACGAACGTGGAGGCGAGCCCCATCACCCCCTGATCGGCTACGAGGCCGACCAATCGCCCCTCCTTCATCGCCCGCGGGATGCGGCGCACCGCCTCGTTGTCGTACACGACCGTCATCCCCACGTCGGTGCGCGCCTGGTTGAGGTAGGCGTCGAACAGCGTGTTGTTCATCCGCCGCGCGACCGCGTCGATGGGGACACCGCGCGCCGCCAGGTACGCCCCCGCCAGCTCCCAGCTCCCCACGTGCCCGGTGAAGGCGATGACCCCGCGTCCCTCGGCGAGCCTCCGCTCCACGAGGGGGAAGTCGCTCTCCTCCTCGAACAGCGACAGCACCCCGTCTCGTCCGAGCCGCGCCACGAGCGCCGTCTCGATCGCCAAGCGCCCGAGGTGCGCATACGCGCGCTTGGCGAGCGCGCGCACCTGCGCCTCGCCCAGTCCGGGAAAGGCGGCGGCGATCTGCCGCACCACCACATTCCTGCGAATGCCTAACGGGAAGTACCCGAGCATCCCGATGCGCTCCCCGATGCGCCGCGCCCTGTCGAGCGGCATGCCGGAGAGCCAGGCCACGACGCCACGCAGCAGGGCGAACTGCGCGCGGTGGGCGAGGGTGGGCTTCGGCGGGGAGGGTGGCGGGGCAGTCATGCGTGACCGGAGCAGTCGAGGCATCGGCGGGTGAAGTCGAGCGTCTCGCGCGCGACCCGATCCCAATTGTAATGCGTCTCCACGGCGCGTCGCCCGGCGCCTCCCATCCGGTGCCGCAATTCCGGGTTACCGAGCAGCTGTCGAAGTGCCGCCGTCACCGCCGAAACGTCCCTGGGATCCACGACGAAGCCCGTCTCCCCATCGCGCACGGCGGAGCGTACGCCGCCCGAATCGCCGGCGACGCACGGGGTCCCGCTCGCCGATGCCTCCACGAACGAAATCCCGAATCCCTCGGCGTTGATGGCGCTGTCCACCCGCGAGAGCCCCACGTAGGCGTCGGCAGTCGCGTACGCCTCGGCGATCGCCTCGTCCGGCAGCGCCCCCGTCAGGTGCACGCGGTCGCCGAGCCCCGACGAGACGGCGAGGGCGCGCAGGCGAGCGGCGTCCTCTCCCTCGCCCACGAGCACGTAGTGGATGCGCCCGAGCGACTCGCCCAACGCCGCGATGGCCTGAATCGCCACGTCCTGCCCCTTGTGGGGGACGAGCCTGGCCACCGTCAGGACGAGGAGGTCGTCGCCGATCCCCAGCCGCGCACGCAGCGCGCGCGCGTCACGCGAGGGATGGAACTGCACGGGGTCGGTGCCAAGGTCGATCGCCGCCACCGGCGGGGCACGACGCACCCCGACTGCCGCCATCACCTCGGCCGTGAGTGCCGCCGTCCACGCGGAATTGGCCACCACGCCTGCCGAACGGGCGAAGATGTCGCGCGCCGACCATCGCTTGGCGATGTTCGTCGCGGTCTTCTGGCGCTCGCGCAGGAGGTCGCCGCCGTTGACGTAGATGAGGTATGGCGTCGCGACACGCCTCGTGGCGATCGCGACGGCATAGCCGCAGGGGCGAATGTTGCCGAGGTGAATCACGTCGATTCCGTCGCGGCAGAGGCGCGCAATGTCGCCAGACCAGGCGAGCTGGTTCGAGAAGCGCTTGGCGGCGGCGAAGGCGAACGGTTCGCGGACGATGCGATACGGCTCGTCGCGATCGAAGGGTTCAGATGTTGGCGAGGCGACGGTGGAGACGATGACCGGCTCCGGGGCAAAGCGGCGGCACAGCTCGACGTGGCGGCGCGCCATCCCGCCGAGGTCGGGGGCGTAGTCCTGGGTGACGAAGAGGTGACGCACGCGCCTAGTGTTGTTCTTCGCGGGGGGCCCCCCGCTCCTCCCCCTCCGCACGCCGCTGCACCGCCCACAGCTGGGCATACTTCGCCGCCACGCTCACCCCCGCCAGCGCCGCCACCACCACCCCGTGCATCCCATCGCGCCACCCGCCGCGTAGCACCAGCATGCTGAACACTCGCCCGATCGGTCGCAGCAGCAGGTCGCTCGCCCCTGCCCGGCGCCCACGCGCATGGTGCTGCTCGGCCCACCAGCGCGAGTATCGCCCCAGTTTCTCGAAGT
Organism: Gemmatimonadota bacterium; assembly: GCA_027346425.1. Lineage (GTDB taxonomy): Bacteria > Gemmatimonadota > Gemmatimonadetes > Gemmatimonadales > Gemmatimonadaceae > SCN-70-22. The sequence goes on from DAIESF010000469.1 coordinate 3,394, forward strand.
ACTCGCCGAGCGATGCATACGGCGTGTGGAGGAGCGGTTCGCGCAGCGCCCCGACCGCTCCCTCGACGATCACGTGCTCGTGGACGGGGCGCTCGTCGTAACGCAGCGTCGCCTCGAACAGGCGCACCGGGCGATCGCGCTCCCACCCGCCGTGGGCGATCTCCCGACCGAAGAAGAAATTGCGCCGCGGGGCGCGATAGGCGCGCGGCGCTCCCGACGCGGCGCCCCCGGCCACCAGTCGCTCGACCTCCGCGCCTAACGCCGGGGTCCCGCGCTCGTCGGCGTCGACCACGAGGATCCATCGCTGGGTGGCCCGCTCGATCGCCGCGTTCCGCTGGGCCCCGATCGACCGGAACGGGTGGCTGAAGACCGTCGCCCCCGCATCGCGCGCCT
>DAIESF010000024.1 GCA_027346425.1 Gemmatimonadota bacterium
CGCCAACGCGCTCGCCTCCCCGCCGCGCTTCAAGTTCGGGAGCCGAGGGGCGTCGCAGGAACTGCGCGACGGGATCACTCGCATGCGCGACTTCTGGATGATGACGGCGGTGAAGCAGGACGACGGGATCGTCCTCTTCGAGGCGCACCTCTCGGGGAACTACCTGGGCGAGGTGATCGACTACCTCGGGACGAAGTATCCGTCGCTTCCGGTGAAGGCGATCGTGATGACGTCGGACCCGTGGGCGCACGTGGGCGGGGTACGCGAGGCGGTGGCGCGCGGGATCCCGATCTACGTGAACGGGCGCAGTATCCCCTTCCTCACGCGTGTGGTGAAGTCGTCGCACGCGTCGAACCCCGATCGCCTGGCGAAGTCACCGAGGGCGCCCCGCTTCATCCCCGTCAGCCGCAGGCTGGCCCTCGGGTCCGGTGACAACCGGATCGAGCTGTACCCCGTGGCGGGGGCGTATTCAGAACGGATGGTGATGGCGTATTTCCCGGCGCACAAGCTGTTGTATGGGAGCGACCTCGTCTTCGCCGACCGGCAGCAGAAGGGGTACTTCCGTACGCCGGCGATCGAGTTGCGTAGGGCGGTGGCGCGCGAAGGGTTGGCCGTCGATTCGCTGTTCTGCGTGCAGGCGACGCCGATGATCGCGTGGAGCGACTTCGTCCCGGTGGGTGGGTTGGAGGCGGGAGTGGCGGCCGGAAAGTGATGCCTGCACTATACACGGATACCATGAGTCCCCCTTATCCCGTCGCACCGTCCCCGAAGTTCGCCGGCGCTCGAGCGCGCGCCGCGGAATACGTCACCATGCCACGACGTCGTGGGTGGTACGTTGGCTGGGGCGTGATGACCTTTCTCTGTTTGGCCATCGCCGGCTATGCGTTCGTCCTTCTCGCCGTGCCGTTGGCGCGCCCGCCGTTCATTGCGCAGTCGCCGTATCCGCTTGCCGTCCTCGCGCACTTCGTGGGGGGCGGAGGGGCGCTGGCGCTGGGGCCGTGGCAGTTCCTGACCGGGGCGCGGAGTCGGTGGCGGACGTGGCATCGCTGGGCGGGGCGCGGCTATGCACTCGCCATCATCGTGGGCGGCGTGGCCGGTCTCATTCTCGCCACCAAGGCACAGGGTGGTGTCGCTGGGCGACTTGGCTTCGGGACGCTTGCCGTGGTCTGGCTATCCACGCTGGTCATGGCGGTGGGGCATGCGTGGCGCGGCGAGATCGCCGTGCACCGGCGCTGGATGGTGCGCAACTTCGCCCTCACGCTCGCCGCGGTGACGCTGCGCTTCTATGTCCCCGGGAGCATGATAATGGGGATCCCCTTCGAGCGGGCGTACGTGTTCATCGCGTGGCTGTGCTGGGTCCCTAACCTGGTGGTGGTGGAGTGGATGGTGCGGCGTAACCAGCGGAGCGGCGCCGCTCGTCTGGGGAAGCTCGGGGTCGCCGAGGTGGCACGGATGCGATAGGGGACGTCGGTCTCACCGCTCGCACGGTGGAGATGCCGACCGTGCGATGCCTGAGCCTGCCGCACACTGGCGTGTCGCACCTTTCCCGGCGAGATTCACCGTCCCCGTCACTCCACGCCGCGAGGTACTGCATGCGCGCACTAGTCATGGCTGTCGCCCTGCTGGCCACTGCCGTCTCCCCGGTCGCCGCGCAGTCGTACGGTCCTGCGCCAGACGCCGCGACGACGCGAGAGATCCTCTCCCTGCGCGAGGCGGCCTGGCGTGCATGGTTCAGCAAGGACACCGCCGCCTTCATGCGGGTCGTCCCCGATGAGTTGATCGCCCTCGGCTGGGACGGTGGACCGTGGTCCGACCGCGCGCAGACGATCGGGCAGATGCGGGAGTTCGCCGCTGGAGGGAGCACGCTCGTCACGCTCGAATTTCCACGGAACGTGCTGCAGCAGTACGGCGACGCCATCATCCTGTACACCAGCTTCCGGCTCGTGCTCAAGGGGACCAACGGCGCAATGCAGGAGACCACCGGACGCGGAACCGAGATCTTTGTGCGCCGGAAGGGGCGTTGGGTGCACACGGGATGGCACCTCGACGCGGTGGGGAGTTGAGGGCCGGGGGAGGTACACGATGAATCCCTCCAAGGTAGACCGCCGTCGCCTGCAGCAGTTCACCGACCTCCCGAATGTCGGTAAGGCGTTCGCCGAGGACCTCCGGCAACTGGGGTTCTCGGCGCCGGCCCAGCTCAAGGACCAGGACCCGGTGAAGCTCTACAACCGCCTGTGCGTGCTGACTGGTACGCGACAGGATCCGTGCGTCCTCGACACGCTGATCAGCATCACCCGTTTCATGGACGGCGACAAGCCGCGGGCGTGGTGGGAATACACGGCCGAGCGGAAGGCGATGATGGCGGCGAGGATGAAGTGAGCGCTGCGGGTCGCCGCCGCGCCTAACGCAGTGGTGTGAGGACTGGCCGTATCCCGGCCAGCGAGCTGCTCCAGAGCGACGGTTGTTCGGGATCGGCGAAGACGGCGGCGAAGTCGCCGGGGGCGAAGGCACGCGACAGGCGCGCCGCGTAGGCGTCGCGCAGGACGCGCAGGTAGTGCTCGACGTCGTAGTCGCGGGGGTCCGGGGGCGCCACCTCGTCGGCGTCGTATTCGCGCACCACGCCGCCGGAGCCGTTGGTCGTGCGGTACACCCGCACGCGCTCGCCCACCCCCCAGGACGTGCGTCCGCTGGCGAGGAGCGCCTCGTATGTGCGTTCGCGGCGTCGGTCGCGGATCGCGAGGTACGCCTCGGGCGATTTGGTGAGTCGCACGCGCGACGAGACGTCGTGCGTGGGATAGCGATGCTCGCGCAGCCTCACCACCGTCGACACGTACTCGGCGCGCACGCGATCGACGTCGCCGGCGAGGAGTGCGGTGATGGCGCGGCGCAGGAAGTCGTTGCCGAAGGGTTCGGCGCGACTGGAGCGGAAGGCGACGCCGCGGAGCAGCAGGCGTCCGTCGTAGGTGAGGAGGGCGTAGTTCTTCGGCTCGTGCGACAGCATCGCCGCGTAGCGCCCCTCGAACTCGAGTTGCACCAGCGGGGGGAGGAGCGCCGCCACCTCGTCGACCACGCGTCGCTCGTCCGTTTCGCTCCAGCCGTCGGGGACAGCGAAGTAGACGCCGTCGGTGTCGGCCTCGAGGAGGGTGACGCCGCGTGCCGCAAGTTCGCGACAGAGCAAGTCGAGCAGCTCGCGCCCGCGACGGGTGACCTCGTTGGCGGCGGCGACGTCGGCAAAGCGGGTGAGGCCACCGCCAGCCGCAAGGTAGCCGTACGCCGAATTCACGACGATCTTCATCGCCGCCGAAATGGCCTCCTGCGTGAAGCGCTCGGCGGAGGCGGCGGGGTGGCGCCTGGCCTGCGCCTTGGCGTGGAGGCGCTGGGTCACGAGACCGTCGACGAGGGCGAGGAGCGCCTGCAGGTGGTCGCGCTTCGGGCCGATCCGGTAGGCGCGCATCAGCGATGGATACAGCGAGGCCACGTCGGCTTTCACCACGCGATGGGCGACCCCGGCGGCGAAGAGGTGGAGCGCCGCTCCCGTATGCTCGATCGCCGGGGCAGGGGCGTGCGCGGGGAGCGCGGCCCCTGCGCGCAGGTAGGCGCGCACGAGAAGCGGGTCGATGACACCGGTGGCGGCGCCGGCGTCGGCCAGGCGTTCGTAGCGGCGCGGCGCCATGCGAGCGAGGGCGAAGGCGGCGCCGCCGAGCACGCGCGAGAGACCGGCCACTTCTTCCACGTCGGACGTTGCATAACGACGGACGCGATCAGGGTCGTGCTGGTATACGGTGAAGATGCGCTCACCGCGGATCTCGACCCGGTCGTCGCGAGCGAGTCCGAAGTGGCGGGCGACCGCCTTGAGTCCGTGGCCCGGGAGGTCGCGGGCGGAGAAGTCGTGGCGCCTTACGGCGTCGAGCGTGTCGATGAGTTCGCGCCCCGGGATGATGTAGCGGATGCGGCGCGGGGCGTCGTCGATAAAGCCCGGGGGGTGCGGCCCTCCCTGTGGCGCGCTCCGCGCCACGCCGCGCATCGCCCCTCGCTCGCGGAGACCGGGCGGGCCGATCCTGCCTAACGCCAGCGGAACCTTGAGCCTCCGTGCCCGCTCGGCGAGGAAGGGGAGGTCGAAGCCGTGCAGGTTGTGGTTCTCGATGACGTCGGGGTCGGCGTGGGCGATCGTGGCGACGAGGGAGCGGATGAGCGACGCTTCGCCGGCGTCGTCGACGCTCGGCGCCACGAGCACATCGACGCTGCCCGACGGGTGCCGCACGGCGACCATGAAGATCCGGTCCCGGCGTGCGTCGAGCCCCGTGGTCTCGAGGTCGAACTGCAGGCGCTGTACCTGGTCGAAGGCGAGGTCGCGGAAGTAGGTGCGCCCGGTGCCGACGAGGTACTGCTCCTCGGTGGAGAGGGCGAGGATCTCGGCGTCGCCCAGCTCCCGAACGTGTCGAACGCGTTGGCCGAGCCGGCGAGACGCGCCCTGCAGAACGGCGTTGGTGAGCGTTGGCAGGTCGTGCGCGCGCACGAGGAAGCGGAGCTCGCCGCTTCCCTCGAGTTCGCGCCAGGTGACGCGCCCCACGCCTCGCGCACTCCCGTCTCCAGCGGGGACGAGGTTGCTGCCCAGATGGCGGAGGTCGTCGAGCCGGGCGAGGAGGAGCCAGGGGCGGAAGCGGAGGTTTTCGCGGACGAGCGCGCCGGTGTCGGGGAGGCGTCGCCAGAGCGTTACGCGCCCATTGGCTTCGCCCCAGACGGAGACGATCCCCGTGGTCGGGTCCCCCCCCAGAGTCGGTCGTCGTGGCGCGCGGGCATGCGCGGAGTATGTCCCCGGCGTCGCACAGCCAACAGCGGGGAGGGGCGGGCGATCGAGCGGGCTCCCGTCCTTCCTCTCGATCACCCGTGGAGCGTGAGCCCCTCCGGGTGCAAGAGTAGTGGCAAGGTGCTGGCCGGAGGCGTGGCACCTCGTCACATTGGTCGGCGCGGCATCCCGATCCAGCTGATGCGGTGGATGCCGACGCCACGGCACGACGGCTCGCCCTGACCGTTCCCCAAGGTCCACGCCCCATGCGCTCCCTTCTTCGCCTCACCGCCACACTCGGCGCCCTCACCGTCGCCCTGGTCGCCGCTCCCCAGCGTTCGCTGCATGCCCAGGGTGGCGATACCCCATTCATCGGAGTCCGCGTCGATCAGGATCGCAACAAGGTCCTGCTGGAGGTCGGCCCCGACCGTATCGGGAAGGACTTCCTCCACCAGACCGTCCTGGCCACCGGCGGTGGCGTCGCTGCACTCGGCCTCGACCGCGGGCAGACCGGGGGGAGTGCTGTTGTGCGCCTCGAGCGGCGTGGCAAGCGCCTGGTGATGGTGCGCGACAACTGGAGCGTGCGCGCGTTAGGCGCGAGCGAGGCAGGGAAGCGTGCGGCCAGCGAGGCGTTCCCGACGTCGGTGGTCGCCTCCTTCCCCATCGAGGGCGAGGCCAACGGCGTGCTGACCGTCGACGCGACATCGCTGTTCCTGTCCGACACGTATGGCATCGCCGAGTCGGTCCGTCGGGCGCAAGGGGGCAACGCGCGCGTCGACGCCAACCGCAGCTGGATCGATCCGTCGCGCACGAAGGGGTTCCCGCTCAACACCGAGATCCACGCGGTGCTGACCTTCGCCGTCGACAATCCGGGGGCCGTGCTGCGTCGAGCGGCGCCCGATGCCGCGTCGCCGACTTTCGAGGTGCATCACTCGCTTGTCGCGTTGCCCGAGTCGAACGGGTGGCGTCCGCGCGAGTCCGACTCGCGCGCCGGCTTCTTCGGACCGCGCTTTTTCGACTTCGCGCAGGGGCTCGAGGGGACATACGGCGACGGCTACATCAACCGGTGGCGTCTCGTCCCGAAGGATCCGGCCGCTTATCAGCGTGGCGAGTTGGTCGAGCCCGTGAAGCCGATCGTGTATTACCTCGATCCCGGGATTCCCGAGCCGTATCGTACCGCGTTGCGTGAGGGGGGGAACTGGTGGGCGAAGGTCTTCGAGGGGGCCGGGTTCAAGAACGCCTTCAGCGTGCGCGACCTCCCCGCCGGGGCCGATCCCATGGACGCCCGTTACAGCATGATGTACTGGATCCACCGCAATGGCCCCGGCCCGAGCGTGGGGCCGTCGCTGAGCGACCCGCGCACGGGGGAGATCCTGCGCACCGTCGTGCGGATGGACGCATGGCGGTCGCTGATCGACTACAACATCTATGCAGGGATGCTTCCTGCGGCCGGGCCGAACGGGCTGAATGTGAGCGCGGAGGAGTTCGCGATGCGCCGCCGTCGCCAACACGCGGCGCACGAAATCGGGCATACGATCGGGCTGTCGCACAACTACATCGCCGGGTCGCAGGGGCGGACGAGCGTGATGGCCTATCCGTTCCCGCTCATCACGGTGGATGCCAAGGGGAATCTCGACCTCTCCAAGTCCTACGCCCCGTTCGCTGGTGCGTGGGATTCGCTGGCCATCAAGTATGGCTACCGCTGGTATCCGGATGAAGCGAGCGAGCGTGCCGGCCTGGCGAAGACCGTCAAGGAGATGCTCGATCGCAACGTGCGCTTCGTCGCCGATCAGGATGCGGGTGCCGAGGGATCGATTCCCGAGGTCACGCGCTGGGTGGAGGGGAAGACCATGTTCGACGCCGTCGAGCGGACCAGCGCGGTGCGCAAGCTGCTGATTGACAAATTCGACGAGCGGGCCATCAAGCCGGGCGAGCCGATGTACCTGCTCAACATGCGTTTCACGCATGTGTACCTGCACCACCGGTACTCGCTGGAGGGGATGATCAAGTACATCGGGGGGATGGACTTCCGTTATGCGATGCGTGGCGACGGCCAGACCCCGACGACGATCCTCCCGGCTGCCTTGCAGAAGAAGGCGCTGACGATGGCGCTCGACGCGTTGGAGCCGGCGGCGCTCGCCGTCCCCGAACGTGTGATGGCGTTGATTCCTCCCGTACCGTTCGGCGGCGACGACGCCATGGCATGGATGGGGTCAGCGGGGGGGACGTCGTTCGACCAACTCTCGCTGGCCGGCGGGCTGGCGACCGAGGTGATCGAGGGAATCGTGCATCGCGAGCGCCTAGCGCGGGTGGCGCAGTTCTCGGCGCGCGACGCGTCGCTTCCGACGTTGGACGATGTGCTGGGGACGGTGGTCGAGCGGACGTGGGGCGCGGGAGCCGTCGGCGATCCGAATTCGCAGGCGCTGCGGCGTGTGGTGCAGCGCGTGGTGCTGAACACCCTGCTCGATCGCGCCGGGGACAAGCAGGCGATAGCCGACGTGCGACAGGGGGCCGAGTGGCAGCTGCAGAAGCTGGACGCGCGAATTGCGGCCGCGACCGGTGGCTCGGCGGCCGACCAGGCGTTGCGGGCCAGCGCGCGGCGCGAGATCGCCCGGTATTTCGCCGGCGAGGACGAGCCGGCCCTGCGGTCGCGGTTCACCGTGATTCCGTTGCCGTGGCCGTGATGCGGGCGCAATGAATTGATGATGGGGGAGGATTGGGAAGAGGAAAGGATGGGGAGGCCGATACCGAACTTCCTCCCCGCCTCCCATGTCCCGCCTCCTCGACGACGTGCGCACCGCCCTCCGGGTGCGCCATTACAGCCGGCGCACCGAGAAGGCCTACGTGGCCTGGGTGCGCCGGTTCGTGCTCTTCTGCGAGAAGCGCCACCCGCGCGACTGCAGCGAGCGAGACATACGCCGCTTCCTGGAGCACCTCTCTGGTGAGCGGCACGTTTCTGCGTCCACGCAGAACCAGGCGCGCTCCGCCCTGCTGTTCCTGTATCACGACGTCCTGCGCGACACGCGCGACCTGTCCGGTGAGGTCGTGCGCGCCAAGCGCGGCAGGCGCGTCCCGAATATCCTGACGCCGGACGAAGTGACGCAGGTGATCGGTGCCGTGCAGGAGCGCATGAGACTCGTCGTATCGCTACTGTACGGAGGCGGGCTGCGGCTCAACGAGGCGCTGACGCTGCGCATCAAGGACGTCGACCTGCGGCGGCGCGTCCTCGTGATCCGTTCGGGCAAGGGCGACAACGATCGGCGGACCGTCCTCCCCGAAGGATTGTTGGAGCCCCTGGGGCTGCAGATCCAGTATGCACGCCTGCTGCACCAGCGGGACTGTGCGCGGGGCGCCGGGTATCTCCAACTCCCCGAGGCGTTGGGAACCAAGTATCCGAGCGCATTGCGCGATTGGCGTTGGGCCTGGCTCTTCCCCGCCGGCCGGACGTTCCGTGATCGTGCCACCCGGCGAATCATGCGCTACCACGTGCACGAGACCACTGTCCAGCGC
>DAIESF010000045.1 GCA_027346425.1 Gemmatimonadota bacterium
CTGCCGCGAAGCATAGTGCCATCGCCCCTCGAACTACATCCAGTATCGACGCCCTGACGCTCAGAACGACGTCGATAAGCGCAGCACGATATTGGCCCCCGGTGCGTACGCGAATTCCTTGTACCGGTTCAGGAAGTCGCGATACTTCGCGTTGGTCGCGTTTCGCACCCGCAAGTCGACGTGCGTGTTGCGCCCCGCCATGGTGAGCGACATGCCCGCGCCGAGGTCGATGAGGGTGTAGGCGTCCGTGTCGAGCGAGAAACGTCCGGCTTCCGGCGTCACGCTGCGTTCGGCGCTGCTCAGTCGCGTCTGCTTCGCCACATACTCCACGTCGGCGCTCACGTACGGGATCCCGTGGCGCCCCTCGCGCCCGTGCAGCTCACCACCGATCGCCGCACGCAGCGGCGGCATGAGCGGGAGCGGATCGTCGTCGGTCCTGGTCCCGCGCACGGCGTCGAGTCGGCCGCGTAGCGTGAGGGCGTCGGTGGCCATCACCGAGGCCGACGCCTCGCCCCCCACAAGCGTCGCGTCGGTCTGTTCATAGTTGTACACGCGCAGCCCGTCGTTTGTGGTGTTGGTGGGGGCGATGTAGATGTAGTCGCGCACGCTGGTGTGGAACGCCGACGCCTCGGCGCGCGCCCGCGACGACTCCCAGCGCAGCGAGGCGTCGAGGTTGAGGGAGTGCTCGGGGTCGAGTGCGGCATTCCCGTACTCGTAGCGCCCCTCACCCAGGCGGGGGCCGTTGGAATAGAGCTCGAACAGGTTTGGGGCACGCCACGACTGGCCGGCGTTGACCGACAGGGCGAGCGACGGACGCAGTCGATACACGACGCCGATGTCGCCGCTGAACGCCTGCCACGATCGGGTCTGGTCTTCGAGCGCCAGGCGCGAGTCAGCGTCGGCGGTCAGATGACGCAGGTCGCCGCGCACGCCGGCCAGCAGGGCGAGACGCCCGAGCGAGAGGCGTTCGAAGGCGAAGGCGCCACCCGACGCGATGGTGGCGTCGGGGACGAGCGGGATGATTCCTCGCGAATCGTTGCGCTGCATGAGCCCCGAAAGGCCTAACGTGCCGCGCCACGAAGGCGACGACGCGCTCCCCTCACCCTCGGCGTCGCCGTGGCGCAGGAGGAGGTCGGCCGACGCGGTGTTGAGGAGGAGGTCGAAGACCGTCGCCTCCTTCGGCTGACCGGGCTGGGGATTGGGAAGGTCGGACTTCTCGGAGAGACTGTGGCGTTGCAGCTGCCCGCGCGCTTCGACGTCGAAGCCGGCAACGTGACGCCGGTGCGAGAGCTGGAGGCGGTCGTCGAGAGTGACACGAGCCGGACCCCCTTCCTCCTCGGCGCCGCCCGCCGGGGCATCGATCTCGAGGAGCTTGTATTCCCCGCCGTAGTGCGCGAAGCGAACGCTCGATTCGGCGCCACTCTCGTGGTGCACGCCGACGGCGAGCTCTCCGTTCGCGGCGGCGAAGCCGGTGTTGCGGATCTCGCCGGCGGGGGTGTGCACGTCCTGCCCGAACCGCCCAACGAAGCGCAGCCGAGCGCCGGTGCGCCCGCGCGTGGCCTCGAGCCCGAGCACCCCTCCCATCTCGCGGTTGTTGCTGGCGCCGTAGAGCTCGAGATCACCGCGACGAATTGGCGGGCCGCCGAGCGCGTTGGGGATCGCGGCGGGGATCACGTTCACCACACCGCCCAGCGCGTCGGAGCCGTACAGCACGCTGGCTGGGCCGCGGATCACCTCGACGCGTTCGGCGAGCCGAGCGTCGATGGACGGGCCGTCCTCGTCGCTCCATGAGTAGTCCTCGAGACGCAGCCCGTCGTCGAGGACCAGGACGCGGGATCCGCTCAGCCCACGGATCACCGGCTTTCCGATCTGCTCGCCGGTGCTGAGCGAGCGGACGCCGGGGAGGCGAGTGAGCGTCTGCGCGAGCGACACGCCGTGATCGCGCCGCAATTCCGCCGCGGTGAGCGTTGCAGCGGGGAGCGGCGACGAGAGCGTGGAAATGCTGTCGCGCGTGGCGGTTACGACGACGCTGGGGAGGCGCTTGGCGCTGTCGCTGGCCGGACGTTTTGCGTGTGCCTGGGCGAAGACAGGAAGGGCGGTGAGGATGAGGAGCCCCGGCGGGAGCGCGAGCAGTCGCGAGCGCAGCATTGATCGGTGGGGATGGAGGCGGCCATGCGCCACCGCGCCAGGAAGAACCCGCGCGCGATGATTCATGAATTATTCAGGAACCTGACCAGTCATTTTGGGGGGCGGAGCCGCTGTTTGGGAGTCGGTCCGACCCCCCTCGCTCCCATGAAGGCGCAAATTCTTCGCGAAGGAGAGGGTGTCTCCCCGCTCCCCGGAACGCTCTATTTCGCGGTCCATGGAGCAGTGGCCTTCGGCAGAAGGGGGAAAGGAGTCGATGACGTCACCCGATAGGCGAGCCATGTCACGCGTGCTCCGATGGCGCCGAGGATTCGTCCTCGGCTTGGTGATCGCGATCGCGACCCCCTCGTGGCACGCCGTGGCGTGCGCGCAGTCCCCAGCTGACTCGGCCACGATCGTGCTCTCGCTTCTTGAGCGCCCGGTCGGGAGCGAGCGCTACACCGTGCGTCCCAACGGTGCGGGATATCGTCTCACGTCTTCACTCGACCTCGTCGAACGCGGAACGCCGCTCACCCTGTCCAGCACGCTCGATCTGGCCGGCGACCTCACGCCAACCAGTTATCGCGCGAAGGGAAAGAGCTATCGCTTCGTCGATGTCGACGCCGAGGTCGACATCGTTGGTGGCATCGCCCAGGTGCAATCTCTCGCGCAGCGGGAGCGCGTCCCGCTTGCCGGTCCGTACTTCACGACCACCGGGTGGCCGCCGCTCGCCGGGCGCGCGCTCCTCATTCGTTACTGGGAAACGCACGGCCGCCCGGCGACGATTCGACTCCTTCCGGGACCGGCGACACACGTGGCGCGCGTCGCCTTCCGCGGGGTCGACACCGTGAGCGCCGGAGGTCGCCAGGGCGTGCTCCGTCGCTTCGTGGTGGATGGCGTGGTGTGGGGAGGGGAGACGGTCTGGCTCGACGAACGCAATCGCTTCGCGGCCATCGCCACCCGCATCCACATCCTCCCGCTCGAGGGAGTCCGCGCCGATCTGGCCGGCGCGCTCCCCGAACTGCAGCGACGCGCGGTGGCCGACCGGATGTCGGCGTTGCGCACCATGGCCCGCGACGTGGCGCCGCTGGCCACCGGCACCTTCGCGATCGTTGGCGCGACCGCCATCGACGGGACGGGGGGCGTCCCGATCGCCGATGCGACCGTCGTCGTGCGCGATGGGCGCTTCGCGGCAATCGGCCCGAGCACCACGGTGATAGTTCCTGCCGGTGCCCGAGTGATCGACGGGCGCGGCAAGACGATCATCCCCGGACTGTGGGACATGCACGCGCACGCCAGTCAGGTGGAGTGGGCCCCCGCGTACCTGGCCGCCGGCGTGACGACGATCCGCGACATGGGCGGAGAAGAGTCCTTCCTCCTCGCCTTCCGCGAGGCGATTGCCACCGGGGGCGGGCTCGGCCCGCGCCTCCTGATCGCCGGGCTGGTGGACGGCGATGCGGCTGACGGCTTCGGCGTCGTCACTGCGGCCACGCCGGCGGCGGGGCGCGCCGTGGTCGATCACCTGCGCGCGATTCGCGCCGACCAGGTCAAGCTCTACTCGATGCTGCAACCCGACGTGGTACGGGCCATTGTCACGCGAGCCCATGCCGTCGGGCTCACCGTCACCGGGCACGTCCCGCGCGCGTTAGGCATCCGGGGGAGCATCGCTGAGGGGATGGACCAGGTGGCCCACCTCCCGGTGTCGGGGCGCGAGGATTCGGCCGAGGTGCGGGCGATCGTCGACCTCCTCGCCCGTCAGCGGGTCGTGGTCGATCCCACGCTCCCGTGGAACGAACTGCTTGGGCGCTCGACCACCACGCCCATCGAGCGATTCGAGCCAGGGATCCGCTCGGCACCTCCGGCGCTGGCGATGAACTACCGGAGCGTGATCAACGCGGTCGACAGCGCCACGGCGGCAGCATCTCTGCGTGCTCAACTTGCCCTGGTGAAGGCCATGCACGACGCTGGGGTCCCGCTCGTCGCCGGGACCGACGGTGCGCTCCCGGGCTACAGCCTCCTGCGTTCCATCGAGCTGTTCGTACAGGCGGGGCTCACACCGATGGAGGCGCTGCGATCCGCCTCGTCAGGCGCGGCCGACGCGATGGGGCTTGCGCGCGAGGTGGGGACGCTGGCGGTGGGACAGCGCGCTGACCTCGTCGTTCTCGACGCCGATCCGCTGCGCGACATCGCCAACATTCGCACCACCCGCTGGGTGATGACCAACGGGCGACTGTACGAGAGCGCAGCGCTCTGGCGCGCGGCAGGGTTTGGCCAGTGAGTCGATGAGAGGTGCCGGGCGCGCTCGCGCGCCCGGCACCTCTCCGCCTCACGGTTACTGCGACAGCTTGACCCGCGACATCGGCCGGTTGGGCGAGACGAACGCGCTCACCAGGCTCTCGTTCCCGTCGGCGCCGATGGCCGCCACGCCGAACACGTAGTCGTCGATCGAGACGTTAGGCATCGCGAACTGGGTCACGTTCCCCACCACCTGCGACCGCTGCCAGTCGTTGGCCCAGGCGTCGCGCCAGTAGATGCGATAGCCGACCGCCCCCGGCGAGGCGCTCCACCGCAGGTCGGCGTCGTACCCCGACTTGCCACGCCCGATGAGCGGCTGCCCGCGCTCCCCGGCCACCACCGGGGCCGTCGGGGCCAGCGCCACCGAGGCGGCCCCCGCCGCGTTCACCCGCGCGTTCTGCGCGAGGTAGGCGAAGTCCATCCCTTCGATCTTGTCATCGCCCGAGTGCTGGCGTCGGTAATTCTCGTTCGCCTCGCGAAAGACGACGGCAGGAAAGCCGTTTGCGGTGAACGACGAGTGATCGCTCCCACGCGCGAAGCGATCCTCGCGCGCCATGAGCCGGATCGTGTGCGACGGGACGTACGTCGAGGCGATCCGCACGATGTAGCGGGCCAGCGAACGCGACATCGAATCCTCCGGGCCGAGCGAGTAGACCTTCACGCTCTCGCCATCGAGGATTCCATTGCCGCCGAGCGACGAGCCGACGATGTCGTTGTTGAAGGTCGCCTCCACGATGCCCTTGGCATCGGCGAGCGACGTGGCGTGGGCCATGGAGCCGATGAGCCCCTGCTCCTCGCCAGCCCACGCGATGAACACGAGCGTCGCGTCGAACTCGATCCCGCTCTCGGCAAAGACGCGGGCGAGCTCCATCGTGAGCGCGGTTCCACTCCCGTCGTCGTTGGCGCCGGGAGCGTCGACGTTGTAGTCGATGGCGCGGTTCTGCTGCGGGTCTCCCGCCGTCGCCGGGGCGCGCGCTGCGGCCATCGCGGCACGCAGGTTCACGGTGTCGTAATGCCCGCTGATGTACACGCGACGTGGCGAGCGCCCCGGGAGGATCGCCATGACGTTCACCACGTCGACGTCGCGGGTGATACGCCCCTGCTGGGCCACGTGATGGCGGTCGAACTCGACCCGCAGGCGCGGAGAGGAGCGCGTGAACTCCTCGTAGATCCACCGGCGCGCGGCGCCGATCCCGCGCGCGGCCGACACGGTGTCGGAGAGCGTCGAGCGCGTTCCGAACGACTCGAGCTTGCTGACGATGGCGCGCAGGCGCTCTGGGGAGACGGCGGCGACCAGTTTCTCGATGCGCGGGTCGGCATCGGGGCGAGGAGCACCCTGGGCGACGGTGGTCGCGGGAAGGGCGAACAGGAGGGCCGAGAGGATGCGGAGTGTGCGATGCATGAACGTATTCGGTTGGGGGGCGGACGCACTGCATTGGTGAACGCGCGGCCCCCAGCGGACGCTGGCGGAAATTGTCGTGCTGAACTTCAGGGAGTTTCCCCTCTTGAGCGACCCGGCATTGCGCCATCTTTGTCTCTGACTCCATGCACACGGAGGCTCGAGATGGTGGCCAAGCGCCGCAAGATGGAACCGACGACCCAACGACAGCGCCGGGAACGGCGCGAGCCCTTTGCCCTGGTCACTCCCAAGGGCGCGAAGCGGACCCTCGGGGTGACGACGACGTCCGACACGCCGCTGCACGTGCGTGCGCTGGGATTCGAGCTCGCGACTGGCGATCGTGAGTATGCGCGCGATCGTGTGCGCTTCAAGCTCGGGAAGTATGGCATGGCGATGACCCGCGCGTCCGTACGCTTCGACGATGTGTCCGGACCCACAGGGGCACCGGCAATCGAGTGCCGCATCAAGGTCATGCTGCGCAACGCGGCCGACGTGATCGTGACGTGGCAGGGGCGAACGCCGCGCGCCGCGCTCGACGGGGCGATCGGGAGCGCCGAACGCGTGGTGCGTCGAGCGATGGAGCGGGGAGCGGCGGATCGCGCCAAGGATCGCCGCAGTTGACCGTTAGGTACGGGCGGCGGTGGACCAACGAGGAGTTGAGGCGACCAGGCGCGGCGCGCCGAACAGCGCCTTTGGCACGGGGGAGTGTCGCGGTAGACTGTGTCTGTTCGAGTCACCGGCCATGACGCTCGAGTCGACACTCACCTGTCCGCACTGTGGTGCGGCATCGGTTCTCCAGATGCCGCGCGACGCCTGCGCATTCTTCCTCGAATGCCCCGCCTGCCTTACGCTCCTGCGCCCCAAGCCGGGAGACTGCTGCGTGTTCTGTTCCTACGGCTCGGTTCCGTGCCCGCCGCGGCAGGACGGCTCGTGCTGCGGGAGCGATGGGGCGTGAGTGCG
>DAIESF010000048.1 GCA_027346425.1 Gemmatimonadota bacterium
AATTCGCGGGCTATCGCGCGGCGCCCGGCGTCGCACGCTCCTCGCGCACCGAGACCTACGCGGCCGTCAAGCTGCACATCAACTCCTGGCGATGGGATGGCGTCCCCTTCTACATCCGGGCCGGCAAGTGTCTCGCCACGACATGCACAGAGGTCGTCGTTCGCTTGCGTACGCCTCCGCCCATCTTTCGTGCGGCCGCACTTCGGTCCAACTACTTCCGATTTCGCATCAGCCCCGACACCACGATGGCCATGGGGTTGACGGTGATGGACGACGATGACGTGGGCGTTGGCCAGCCCGTCGAACTGGTCGCCAGCCGGCAGGAGGGGCCCACCGAGCGCGACGCGTACGAGCGTGTCCTGGGGGATGCACTCGTTGGCGATCGCACCTTGTTTGCACGGGAGGACTACGTGGAGGAAGCATGGCGTGTCGTTGATGATGTCCTGCATTCGGATACGCCCCTGCACGAATATCAACCAGGGTCGTGGGGACCGCGTGACGCTGCCTCCGCGGTGGTGCCGCCGGGAGGCTGGATCGATCCACCGGCGGCGAACGGGGCAGGGGCGTAGAGTCGCATGCAGATCGAAATCTGCGACGACGTCGAGGCCGCGGGGGCGCAAGGCGCGGCGGTGATCGCCACCTCCATTCGATCCGCAATCCAGGAGCGCCGTCGGGCAGTGCTGGGGCTGAGCGGAGGACGGACGCCTACGCCCATGTTCAGGGCCCTCGCGACGCAGGACCTCGCGTGGGAACACGTGCATATCGTGCAAATCGATGAGCGTGTGGTGCCGTTGGGTGACACCGCGCGCAACCTGACGGCAATGCAGGAAGCGCTCACCGCCCGCGTGTGTCGCCGCGCGCAGATCCACCCGATGCCCGTAGACGAGGATGACCTGGCGGCGGCAGGCCTGCGCTACAGCGCCCTCCTCCGGAAGGTCGCTGGCGTTCCTCCCGTGCTCGACGTGGCCCACCTCGGGCTCGGGACTGACGGACACACCGCGTCGCTGGTGCCGGGAGACCCGGTGCTCCGTGCGTCGGATGATGTGGCGATTACGGGTGTCTACGCGGGACATCAACGCATGACGTTGACCTATCCGGTGCTGAACCGTGCACGCGCCGTCTTGTGGCTCGTGACCGGGGCGGCGAAGGCCGAGGTGCTCAGGCGACTCGCCAATGCCGATAAGCTCCTGCCGGCGGGGGGCGTGTCGGGAGAACGGGCGTTGATCCTGGCCGATCGTGACGCGGCGGTGCAGCTGACGGGGGTGGCCTGATGACAGAGCGGCTACCACTCGCGTTTGGCGGGCCGGGCATCGGCCCGAAATGGACCTCGAGCGCGAAGCAGGGCGTTGGGACGGCGCTCGAGGTGATGAGTCGGGTCTGGTTCACGGTCAGCCACGGCGTCTTGAACGAAGTGTACTACCCGCGGATCGATCAGGCCTGCGTGCGGGACATGGGCCTCATCGTGACCGACGGCGATCGCTTCTTCTCCGAAGAGCGCCGCCACGCGACGAGCAGCGCCGCCTGGGTGGCCCCCGGTGTCCCCGGATTCGTCGTGACCAACACGTGCCGCGAAGGCCGATACCGTATCGTCAAGGAGATCATCTCGGATCCGCGACGGGACGTCGTCCTCCAGCGAACGGTGCTGCAACCGCTGGTTGGCCCGGACGAGCCGGGACTCCAGCTCTACGTGCTGCTGGCTCCTCACCTTGCCAATGGCGGCTGGGGAAATACGGCGTGGGTGGGCGACTACAAGGGCGTGCCCATGTTGTTTGCCGAGCGAAATGGCGTGGCCATGGCACTCGCCTGCACGCCGTCACTCATGCAGAGCTCGGCGGGCTTCGTCGGGACGTCCGATGGATGGCAGGAGCTGAGCGCCCACAAGTCCCTGACGCGCACGTACGAACGCGCAGAAAACGGTAATGTGGCCCTGACGGGGCAACTCGATATCGACACGGGACGAGGCGAGTGCCTGATCGCGCTCGGGTTCGGAATCACGCCCGAGGAAGCAGGCTTTCGCGTGCGGGCGAGCCTGCTCGGCGGCTTCGAGCGGGCGCGGAACGAGTTCGTGGAATCGTGGTCGGCGTGGCAGCGCAGGGGCGCGCTGGCAGAGAAGGCCTCGGGTACCCGGCGGTCAATGGTGGCCGTGAGTGCCGCCGTGATCCGAACGCACGAGGAGAAGCGACTCCCGGGCGGCCTCATCGCCAGCCTCTCCATTCCCTGGGGAAACACGAAGGGCGACAACGATCTTGGCGGATACCACCTGGTGTGGCCGCGTGACCTCGTCGAGACGGCCGGTGCCCTCGTCGCCGTTGGCGCGCACAACGACGCGCGCCGCGTCCTCGAGTACCTGCGCGTCACGCAGAACCTCGATGGCTCATGGCCGCAGAACATGTGGCTGGATGGGCGCCCGTATTGGCACGGGATCCAGCTGGACGAGACCGCATTCCCCGTGTTGCTGGTGGACCTGCTCCAGCGCGGCAGGCACCTGGACGCGGACAGCGTTCGCCAATACTGGCCGATGATCAAGGCAGCCGCGGCCTACGTGGTACAGCATGGTCCCACCTCCGAACAGGACCGATGGGAAGAAGACGCAGGGCTCTCGCCCTTCACCGTAGCCGTGGAAGTGTCGGCGCTGCTGATTGCGGCCGACATTGCCGACACGGTCGGTGCGCAGCCGATGGCGAGCTACCTGCGTGACACGGCCGATGCGTGGAACGAGGCCCTCGACAGCTGCACCTACGCGTCGGGCACGGAGCTGGCGGCGCGGCTCGGGGTCGATGGGTACTACGTGCGCGTCGCGCCGCCGGAAGGAGCGGACGGCGCCTCCCCCCTGACGGGATTTGTGCCGATCAAGAACCGGGCGTGGTCGCAGTACGATGTGCCGGCGGTCGAACTCGTCAGTCCAGACGCCCTGGCACTGGTGCGGTTCGGCCTGCGAGCGCCCGACGACCCCAAGGTGCAGAACACGGTGCAAGTGATCGATGCGCTGCTCAAGGTGGAGCTGCCATCGGGGCCGGGTTGGCGTCGGTACAACGGTGACGGCTATGGTGAGCACGACGATGGCCAGGCATTCGACGGCGTGGGTGTCGGTCGGGTGTGGCCGCTCCTCACGGGAGAACGCGCGCACTTCGAACTTGCAGCCGGGCGCGTGTCAGACGCGGAGCGCCTGCTCGCCGCATTCGAAGCGTGCGCGGGCGACGGTGGGCTGCTCCCCGAACAGGTATGGGAGAGCGACGACATCCCGATGCGCGAACTGTTCCGTGGCCGGCCATCGGGGTCGGCGATGCCGTTGGTCTGGGCGCACGCCGAATACCTGAAGCTCGTGCGATCGCTGCAGGACGGTCGCGTGTTCGATCGGCCGGATGCCACGTGGCGACGGTACGTGGAGAGGGCGACGACGGCGCGGCACGCCTCGTGGCGCTTCAATCACAAGCTCCGCCGCGTTGCGGCCGGGCGAGTCCTTCGTGTCGAGGCGCTGGCCCCGTTCGTGTTGCACTGGAGTCGTGACGCCTGGAAATCCACCCGCGACGACGCGTCGCAGGACATCGCGCTCGGCGTGCATCTCGTGGACATCCCGACTGATGCGATGCCCGACGGAACGGCCATCGACTTCACCTTTCAGTGGTTGCCTGCTCGCTCCTGGGAGGGGGAGGACTTTCGCGTGCTGGTGATTGGTCCCGGTCCTACGCCGTGACGGCGTCTCCGTGTTGGCGCGGCTACCAGCCGCACCTCCGTGACCCCAGCGTGTCACCGGCGGCGATGGGCGCTACGGTGGTGTACAGCGATGTTCGGCTGAGGTCGCCGTCGGGATTCGCGTAGATGTCGAGGCACGCGGCCTGGGTCGCGTCGACCATGACTGCGGGCGAGATCCACGACCCGGCACTACCGATGGCGTGCAGGTACACCACCAACACGCCGCCCGGGCGCAGCGCGGTGGCGTCCACGGTGAACTGCGCGTTCGAGTGCCCCGTGACTGTCCCGAGCCGGGTGCGCGAGTCGACTCCGGCCGTGGCGAGGGAGTAGACGTTGACGTCGGGGAAGGCGTTGTTGCGGACGAGGAGTGCCACCGCTCCGCCCCCGGGTGCCTGGCTCCCACGCCGGCCGCACCCTGACATCCCGGGGAGCGCTGCGAGGAGCAGAGCTGCTGCGACGAGTCGACGAACCGAGAACATGCCGTCTCCATGCGAGCGATGGCCTAATAGTAACGCCCGCATGGGCACTATGTGTAGGGCCATCGGTGCGTCCTCGTCGGCTCTTCGAGCCGCGGTTCCCGTACATGGTCGCGGTGCGTGCCCCGCGGGACTTCGCGCGCGCGATGTCAGAGGTACCGCGACACCGCCATCGCTAGCACCGACACCAGGAGCAGGTAGGCAGCCATGCGGATCGCTCCGGCGCCACGCTCGCGCAGTTGCCCGGCCTGTGCGATGAGCGCGCCCTTTTCCTTCTCGTCGCTCACCGTCATCGCCTGTCCCATGAGCGCGACGGACTGCAGCGTGGCGGGGCGACCGACCAGCCCGCCCATCGCCAGCGCCAGGATGCCAGCCACCGCGCCGATGCTGAGCCCCACCCCGGTGGGAGATCCGAGCCAGGCAGCGCTGAAGCCGGAGGACGCCTTGCGGAACAATTCGATCCCGCTCAACACCGTGACCAGCGCGACCGCGGGGAGCGTGTCGAAGAAGCGCCGCTTGATGAGTGCCCCCATGACCTGTCCGCCGGCGGGACCGGCGTCTGCCATCGCCTTCATGAGGAAGGTGACGGTGAGGAAGACGGCGCCGGCCCAGTAGACGCCCGCAAGAATGTGGATGACGCGCAGGATGACGAGGGGGGTGTCCATCGGGAAGCTCCGAGGGGAGGGGTGCCGCTAATCCACACGAGACCCGGGCGCTGCGCAAGGGCTGCAGCGGTCAACCGCCGTCTACAGGCCATCTCATAAATGGTCGACGGCGCGCCGGCGCCCTGCGCCGGCCAGAAGCCGTCGACCATTGATGAGATGGCTTCTAGTGCACCAGGGCGCTCACACCCACGAATTCCACTCGTCCCCTGGTCCTGGCGACCAGGTCGCGTAGTGCGGCCAGCGTCTCGGGGTATACGTGTCCGATCACGATCGCACTTCCGCGGCGCTCGGCCAGCCTGAGCCCCCTCTCCCACTGACGCGCGATGGCCGCTGGCGTCTTGTCGTTGTCGAGGAAGACGTTGCGGCTGGCGGATGGGATCCCGAGGCGGCGGGCGAGCGATTCGCCCACCGAGCGGTTGGTGGTGCGCGAGTCGACGAAGATGCGCGGTTCCCGTGCGAGCTCCTCCAGGATCCAGCGCATGCGCGCCGAGTCGGCCGTGATGGCCGACCCCATGTGATTGTTGGCGCCGATGATGTGAGGGACCGCCCCCAGCGCACTGCGGGCGCGCGCGCGCAGTTCACGCTCGGTGAGGGTACTGAGCAGTGCGTCGGGGCCGGGGTTGCTCCCTGCGCCCCCCTCCATGGGGAGGTGGAGCAGCACGTCCATCCCGGCGCGATGCGCCGCGTCGGCGCTGTACACGGAGAAGCGCTGGTACGGGAGGACGGCGACGGTGATCGGAACGCCGAGCGAGAGGAATCCGCGGACCGACGATTCGTCGACGTATCCGAAGTCATCGATGATGAGGGCGACTTTGGGGAGGCGAGCGTCGCCGGCGGACGACCCGGTATCGCGCGCGTTGCGGTCGCGTGCGCCAACGCCGCGCAGCAGCAACGCGAGGGTCACCGACACGACCGCAGCCGCGAGGAGACGAACGGCCACGCCGGGCGTTTGCCTGCGCTCAGTCACCTGGCACGCCTCGTCATCTCCCCGATCGACACGATGGGCACCCTGCCCGCAGCGT
>DAIESF010000152.1 GCA_027346425.1 Gemmatimonadota bacterium
TCGCCGGCCGAGAGCGAGGTGTTCCCCACCCACCCGCCCAGCGATATGGCGATGCGTTGCACGGCGGCGATGGCCGGTTCGAGGGAGTCGACCTGCACCGATGCGACGCCATTCCGGATGATCATCGTCGTGCGCGGGGTCGCCTCCTGCTGCAACGCCGCGTCGGAGGGAAGCGTCCCGCGCTCCCCTTGAGGCGACATCGGGGCCGGCGGAGAGGCCGCCGCTGTGGCGACCGCCTTTCCAGCGACGATCGCATCGGCCCGCGACAACTCCGTCGGTGCCGCGGCGTCGTTCGCCGCGGGCTCGGTACCGGGGCGCGCGTCGCGGCCGCACGACGCAAGGGCCGTGGTGAGGAAGAGCGCGAGGGGAACGAGGTGGCGCGTGCGGCGGGACATGGTGCGTCTCCGGGAGCAGGGTTCCAGGGCGGCGTTCGCATCAACGGAGTGAGCCGCCCTGGTGGGAGACGTCGGCGCCGCGGAAACTTGCACACGCCCCCTCGAGGTGGGCCAGACGCCCCCCGGCGCGCG
Organism: Gemmatimonadota bacterium; assembly: GCA_027346425.1. GTDB lineage: Bacteria > Gemmatimonadota > Gemmatimonadetes > Gemmatimonadales > Gemmatimonadaceae > SCN-70-22. The sequence goes on from DAIESF010000152.1 coordinate 528, forward strand.
TTTCGCCACACGGGGGGTATTAGCTTTCCCCCATCCTCGATCCGACAATCTATGCGCCTGCCTTCGCGCCTGGCCTTCTTCCGTTCGCTCGTCCCGTTCGCCCTCGCGGCGGCCACCCCTGCCTCGGCCCAGCGCAACGATCCGCGCGCCGCCGAAGTCTCGGCCCCAGTCACCGACCTGCGCTACGAGGTGGCCTTCACGCGCGCCACGTCGGCGACTCGGTCGCTCAAGGTCACCACCCGGTTCGCGGTCGCGGGGCGTGACCCCATCCTGTTGTCGCTCCCCGCCTGGACTCCCGGGGCGTACGAACTGTCGTTCTTCGCCCGCAACGTCAGTGCGTTCGACGTTTCCGGCGACGGGAAGGCGCTGCGCTGGGACAAGCTCGATTACGACACCTGGCGCATTGTTCCTGACGGGGCACGCGCCATCGTCGTCAGCTTCACCTTCGCGGCCGACTCGCTCGACAACGCGATGGCGTGGGCGCGGGACGACTTCGCCTTCTTCAATGGGACGAACCTCTTCCTCTACCCGGAGGGGCGCGATCCCGGATTCGGGGCCACCGTGACGGTGACCACCGAGCCGGAGTGGAAGGTGACGACGGGGATGCCAGCCACCGGTGCCCGCAGCTACTCGGCGCGGAACTACCACGACCTCGTCGACATGCCTTTCTTCGTTGGGGCGTTCGACGTCGACTCGCAGCAGGTGCAGGAGAAGTGGGTGCGGGTCGCGTCGTATCCGGAGAAAGCTCTCGGTGGCGACGCCCGGCGCACGTTCTGGGAGCAGGTGCAACGGATGTTCCCGCCGATGATCGACGCCATGGGCGAGGCCCCGTTCGATACCTACACCATCCTCACCGTCTTCGACTCCTCATCGAACGGCGGGAGCGCGCTCGAGCACGCCAACTCGCACATGGGGATCTACACCCCCTTCATCATCGGCAACACAGCGCTCCCCAGCATCACGGCGCACGAGATCTTCCACCTGTGGAACGTCAAGCGGATGCGCCCGGCCGACATGGTGCCGTACCGCTACGATCGGGCGATGCCTACCACCTGGCTCTGGGTGAGCGAGGGGATCACCGACTATTACGCCGACCTCGCACTGGTGCGCGGTGGGGTGATCGACTCGTCGGGATTCGTCGGGCTCACCACCGGAAAGATCGGCGAGGTGGGGGCAGCGCCGGCGGTGGCGCTGGAAGACGCGTCGCTCTCCACCTGGATCCACCCCAAGGATGGGTCGGGGTACCTCTACTATCCCAAGGGGTCACTGGCCGGTTTCATGCTCGACGTGCTCATTCGCGATGCCAGCAACAACGCGGCAGGCCTCGATGACGTGATGCGCGAGGTGTACCAGAAGACGTACAAGGCGGGGCGCGGCTTCACCGCACAGGACTGGTGGGGGGCGGTGACGCGCGCGGCGAAGGGGAAGAGCTTTACCGACTTCAATGCGCGCTACATCGACGGGCGCGAGCCCTTCCCGTGGAGCGCGGTGTTGCCGCTGGCGGGGATCAAGCTCAAGGTCGATTCGCTGCGAGAGCCGCGCATCGGCGTCTTCACGGCGATGGACTCGTCGGGACGGGTGGTCGTGACGCAGCTCGAGCCGCAGGGTGCCGCCGCACTGGCGGGGGTGAAGCCCGGTGATGAGCTGGTCAGCATCGGCGACATCCCGGTGACCGAGGGATTCGGCCCCCGCTTTCGCGCCCGCTACGGTCGTGCCGAGGGGCAGTCGATCCCGGTCAAGGTCAGGCGCGGTGGACTGGAGGTCGCCCTCACCCTCACCGTGCGCATGGAAGTGAGCACGTCGGAGCGAATCATCTTCGACGCGGCGGCATCACCCAAGGCGCGCCGCGTGCGCCGGGGGATCATGACGGGCCAGGTGGACAAGTGACAGGCTGCATCTCGCTGACGGCGCGCTGACGGATAACGAACACGCGGGGCGGCCAGGTGGCCGCCCCGCTGTCGTTTGGTCCCCGCGCGGTCCGCGATCAGCTCGTGACCTTTGGCTGCACGTACTTGCTGATCCAGCCGAGCACCTCGGCGTACCAGAGCCGCGAGTTCTGCGGCTTGAGGATGAAGTGCCCTTCGTCGGGATAGAGCACGAACCGAGACGGGACTCCCTGGCGCTGCAACGCTGAGAAGAGCGACACCCCCTCATAGTACGGGACGCGGAAGTCCTGTTCGCCGTGCAGCACCAGCATCGGCGTCTTGAAGTTCTGCGCCGAGAGGTGCGGCGACCAGCGACGATACTCCTCGTCCATCGCCTTTTTCTGCCAGTAGGGGCCACCCATCTCCCACTCGGTGAACCAGATCTCCTCGGTGGCGCCGTACATGTTCTCGAGGTTGAAGATCCCGGCGTGGGAGACCAGCGCCTTGAATCGAGTGGTATGCCCGGCCATCCAGTTGACCATGTAGCCCCCGAACGAGCCCCCGGCAGCCGCAACCCGCGCCGAGTCCATCCACGGGTTTCGCGCCAGTGCGGCGTCGAGGCCCTTCATGAGGTCCTCGTACGCCTTGCCTCCCCAGTCCCTGGAGACGCCGTCGGTGAAGGCTTGGCCGTAGCCGGTGGAGCCGCGCGGGTTGATGGCGACCACCGCGGCACCGATCGAGCCGAACAGCTGGAGGTTCCAGCGCGCTCCCCAGTTGTCCAGCCACGCACCCTGCGGCCCGCCGTGGATGAGGAAGACGACCGGGTACTTCTTCGACGGGTCGAAGTTCGGTGGCTTGACGATGAAGCCATGCACCGAGTCCCCCTGCGCGCCCGCGAACCAGAAATCGTCGGCGGGATTCAGTGAGAACGCGGCGAGTGCGGCGTCGTTCTCGCTGGTCAGCTGCCGCTCGCTCCCGACCGGCTCCCGCGACGCGGGGGGTTCGGTTCGCACGTACACCTCGGTCGGCCGGTTCACCGCGTCGCGCAGCCAGGCCATGGTGCGCCCATCGCGCGAGAGCGTGAAGCCCACATTGTTGTTCGCCGTGATCTCGGCGCGCGGTCCATCGATCGGTGCGCCAGCGTTGTCGAGCATGATCCGGAAGAGCTTGTCGCGCCCGCGGTCGCCGGTGCCGACGAAGATGCTGCGACCGTTGGGGTGAAAGAAGTACGACTCGGCGTTCCGGTCCCATGTGGGGGCGATCTCGCGCGAGGTATGCGAGCGGCGGTCGTAGAACATCAGGCGCCAACGGTCGGACTCGAAACCGGCGCGCTGCTGCGAGGCGTAGGCGATGAAGCGACCATCGGGGGAGTACACCGGGTTCTGGTCGGCGGCGCGGTTGGCGGAGGTGATCACCGTCGCCGTCCCGCCGCCCACCGGGACCGTGTACACGTTGAGGTCGGTGGACCACGCCTCTTCGCGCCCCGCGTCCTTCGCGGTGTAGGCCACCTCGCGACCGTCGGGGGAGAAGGCGTATCCTTCGCTCCCGCCGAAGGGGGGCGGGGGGACGTCGTACCGGGCGCCGGCCGTTAGGTCGCGCAGCCCGCTTCCGTCAGGCGCAACCACCCAGAGATGCGAGCGTGTCCCCTCGTCCCACGCCGTCCAGTGCCGGTACATCAGGTGGTCGGCGACCCGTGCCTTCACCTTGCTCTCGTCCTTCGCCTTGTCGCGCGCGGCGTTGCACGCGTCGTCGCTGCAGTCGGGGTAGACGGCCGAGGTGAAGGCGATGCGGTCACCGGCGGGCGACCAGACCGGCCCGCTCGCGCCGCCATGGAGCGAGGTCAGGCGGCGTGCCCCCGAGCCGTCGGCACGCGCGATCCAGAGTTGCCCTTGCGCGACGTACGCGATGCTGCGCCCGTCCGGCGCCCAGCGCGCCTCGGTTGCCTGCACCGAATCGTTGGGCCAGCGGCGGGGGGCGCCGCCGGCCACCGCGATGTCGTAAGTGGCCGGGATCCGGCGGTTGGCCTCGACGTTGGTGGTGCGCACGGTGTACAGCACCTGCCGACCATCGGGAGAGAGCTGCGCATCGGACACGGCGCGCAATCGGGCGACGTCATCCCAGGAAATGGGGCGTCGCGCCTGCGCGGCGAGCGTTGGGGCGCAGGCGAGGAGCAGGAGGAGCGCTTGCCTGACCATGGTCATCACCGTTGAGGGAATCGAGGGCGGCCGCTCGAGCCGCGCGCACCGCCCCCGGACAATGGGGCCGCTACATCTTCACGCAGGACTGCGGACGCTGGTATCGGGGTGCGGGGTGCGTTGCATCGGCCTTGTACCACTCCACCTTCGTGGCGTCGCGCACCGGCGCCCCGCGATAGCTCCCGCGCATCAGCGCCTCGATCTCGTCGGC
>DAIESF010000153.1 GCA_027346425.1 Gemmatimonadota bacterium
TGGCCCTGATGGCGCTCGTCGCCTACATCGGGGGGATGACCTATATCAGCCGGGTGACGACTCGCGTCGGGCTCCTCGACAACGGAACCAGCTATGAGCGCTGGCGCGCCGAGTGGCGTCCGTGGGGGACGCGGGGATAGCAGCGAGCCACCCCCGACGCCATCTTCGTCGAGCAGGGGGTGCACCCCCCGCTGAGAATCGTCTCACCTCAAGCTAGCACCGATGCCGACGCCACTCCCGCGAGCCCGCATGCTCGCGTCGCACTCCGCCACACCGTCCGTCCTTGCACTGGTCGCGACCGCCATCGCCGCCGCCGGTTGCTACAGCTACAAGCCCGTGACCACCGCCACGCTCGCCCCCGAGATGACGGTGCGGATGCAACTCACGGCCGCGGCCGTCGATCGCCTGCGCAACGGAGCCAACAACGAGCAGCGCTTGCTGGACGACTTCACGGTGAGTGGGATCGTCGCCAGCACCACCGCCGACAGCGTCGTCGTCTCGGTCCCCACCACCACCGTCCCCGACGCGGGGGCGCGCTCGGTCACGTTCCGCCAGCCGGTTTCCCTCGCCCGCAGCGAGGTGCAACGGGCCGAGCTGCGCACGCTCGACAAGAAGCGCACGACGTGGACCTCGGTCATCGTCAGCACCCTCAGCCTCGCCGCCGCCGCCTACGCCATCAAGCGCGGCGGCGAGTCGTCGGGGACGACGCCGTCGCCCGGGGGCCCTAACGAGGTGCGAATCCCGTTCATGATTCGGGTGAGGTAGAGCGGACGGAAGACGGGACTCGTCTTCCCGTCTTCTCGTCTTCTCGTCTTCTCGTCTTCTCGTCTTCTAGGATACCACGTTAGGCCGATCCGCCTTCACCTGCTCCGTCGACGGCTTCAGCTCCGGCAGCCCCGCCGCCTTGAGGATCGCATTCAGGCGCGGAAGGCGCGAGTTCATCCCCTTGTTGATCGCCGCCAGCTGCGCGTCCAGGTCCTTCGACAACGTGGCAAAGGCCTCGAGCGCCTGCTTGGTCGGGCGGTACTCCCCGCTCCCCACCGTCCCCGCCAGCGCAGCGATCTGGTTGTTCAGCTTGATGGGGTAGTTGAGCGGGTCCTGCGAGCTCTGGTTCTTCACCTGGTACACCTCCCGCTCTCCCGCCGACATCTCACCCATCATCTCGTCCGACAGCTGCTTGAACTCCTGCGCCGCGGCGCCGGTGAGCTTGGGAGCGCGGTCGCCCACCTGCCACCGCATGTTCCGCACGAGTCGCACGGCGTTGTTGGCCGCGGACGTCTTGTCGCGGATGGCGATCAGGAGCTTGAATTGCGCCTGCAGATCGGCGTCGGTGGCATCAGAGCGCGGGTCCTTCTTGAGGCGGAAGGTGTGCGACTGCGTCTCGCCGCCCACCCGCATCCTCACCTGGTACGTCCCGGGAGGGGCGACGGGACCGGTCGTCCCGGCGGCCCACATGATCAGTCCGTCGAAGTTGACGGCGTCGGGGTAGCGCATGTTCCAGGCGAAGGTGTTCATCCCCTGCTTGTTCGGCACGCGCGCCGGACGCGGCGGGCGGGAGAACAGTTCTTCGAGGTCCACCATCTGCGCCATCACCGCCGGATCCTTGAAGCGGGCGGTGACGACCTTGGTCGCCGAGTCGCGCGGGATCCCCGCCTTGTTCACCATCGAGTCGATCGCCGCCGCCTTCATCCCCTCCATGCGCAGCGAGTCGGCCGCCGTCTCCGGGTCCTGGTCGCTGGTGAACGCCGCGATCGACTTCCCCGCGGCATCCAGGAACTCGAACGTCACCTTCTGATTGGCATCCTTGAGGTAGTACTGCATCAGCGCCCCACCCGGCGGGTTGGCGCCGATCCCGCCCCCACCGCCCATCATCTCCATCAGCTGGGCGAAGAAGCCCCCGCCGAAGTCGCTGCGATAGGCGTCGTTCGGCTGGAAGAAGTGCGCCGCCTTGGCCGGGACATCGGCCGTCAGCTGCCGCAAGGCCGAGATGTTGTCCATCACCCAGAACGACCGCCCGTGGGTAGCGGCGATGAGGTCATTGTCCTTGATGCGGAGGTCATGCACCGGCACGATCGGGAGGTTGCGCCGGAGCGATGTCCAGTTGCGCCCGTCGTCGAACGAGACGTAGACGCCGCGCTCGGTCCCCGCGAAGAGGAGGCCGCGACGCACCGGATCCTCGCGTACCACGCGCAGGAAGTGCTCGGGGGCAATCCCGTTCACGATCTTCGTCCACGTCTTGCCGTAGTCGGTCGTCTTGTACAGGATCGGCGACTTGTCGCCCAGCTGATAGCGATTGGCGGCGACGTACGCCGTCCCCGCATCGTAGTGCCCGGGTTCGATGATGCTGATGCGCGTGAAGTCGCCGATGTCCTTCGGCGTCACGTTCTCCCAGCTCGTCCCGTTGTTGCGCGACAGCCAGACGAGGCCGTCGTCGGTTCCCACCCACAGCACCCCCTGCCTAACGGGCGACTCGTCGAACGCGAAGATCAGGGCGTACGTCTCCACCCCGGTCTGGTCCTTCGTGATCGGCCCTCCCGACGCATCCATCGTCGCCGGGTCGCGGCGGGCCAGCTCGGGCGAGACCGCGGTCCAGCTCTCCCCTTCATCGGTCGAGCGGAAGAGGCGCGACCCCGCCGCGTACAACACGTTGGGATTGTGCCGCGAGAAGACGATGGGGAAGGTCCACTGGAAGCGGACATTGATGTCCTTCGACGAGTACCCCATCGGGTTGATGGGATACACCGTTACGTCGCGCGTGAATCCGGTGCGCAGGTCCTTGCGGGTCAGCAGTCCGCCATAGCTCCCGGCAAAGACGATCCCCGGCTTGGTGGGGTGCGGCGTCACGTACCCCGACTCGCCACCCCCGGCATCCTTCCAGTCGGAGAGGTTCACTCGCCCCTCCCCCCGGCTCGGCCCGCACAGCGTGGAGTTGTCCTGTTGCGCCCCGCAGATCATGTACGGGTAGTCGTTGCTCGCATCGACGTGGTAGAACTGCGCCGTCGGGAAGTCCTCGTCGGTCCAGTTCTTCCCGCCATTGGTGCTGACGGTCGCCCCGCCATCGTTCCCCTCGATCATGCGCATCGGATCGTTGGGGGCGATCCACAGGTCGTGGTTGTCGCCGTGCGGGACGTTGATGAATTCGCGGAACGTCTTCCCGCCATCGCGCGACCGGTAGAAGCCGACGTTCAGCGCGTAGACGACGTTTGTGTCCTTGGGATCGGCCGCCAGGTTGGAGTAGTACCAGGCGCGCTGCCGTAGCTTGCGGTCGCGGTTGATGTAGCTCCACGAGGCGCCGCCGTCGTCGGAGCGGTACACGCCCCCCGAGTCATGCTCGATGACCGCCCACACCCGGCTCGTCTTCGCCGGAGAGACGGCGAGCCCGATCTTCCCCGTCACCCCGGTGGGGAGCCCCTTGGCCGTCCGCGTCAGGTTGGTCCACGTGTTCCCGCCGTCGGTCGACTTCCAGATCGCGCTCCCCATTCCCCCCGACGACAGCGACCAGGAGTTGCGGTAGGCCTGCCACGTGGCCGCATAAAGCACGTCGGGATTCGACGGGTCGAGCTGGATGTCGATGGCCCCCGTCGAGTCGTTGACAAACAACACCTTGCTGAAGGTCTTGCCGCCGTCGGTCGTCTTGTACACGCCGCGCGTGGCGCCGGCCTTGAACGGGTTCCCGAACACCGCGAGCCAGGCGACATCGGCGTTGGTGGGGTGGATGCGGATCGTCGCGATATGCTCCTCGCGAAAGCCGAGCATCGTCCACGTCTTCCCGCCGTCGGTCGTCTTCCAGAGCCCATCGCCCCCGGCCGTGTTGCCGCGGATGTCGGTCTCCCCCCCGCCGACCCAGACCACGTCGGCGTTCTGCGGGTCGACGGCGACGGCGCCGATCGTCCCGCCGAAGTACTTGTCGCTGGCCGCGCTCCAGTTCTGCCCCCCGTCGGTCGACTTGAAGACGCCGCCACCGGTGGTCCCCATCCAGTACTCATTGGGGCGCTGCGCCGACCCGGCCACCGCCACCGACCGCCCCCCGCGCGCCGGCCCCATCTCGCGCCAGCGAAGGGCGCCGAGGACGGTGGAGTCGAAGGTCAGGGGGCCCGTGGGGGCCGGCGGGACCGCGGTGGCGCGGACGCCAGCAGGACGCGGGGCGGGGCGCACCTGGGCGCCGAGGGTCGCGAGCGGCGCCGCGAGGGCGGCCATGGCGACGGCCGAGTGCCACGCCGCGAAGCGAGGACGGGGTCGGACGGACATCTCGTTCTCCGGATTGTGCGGGATGTGGGACGATCGGGGGGCAAAATCCGGGGCGGAGAGGCAGGACGCAAGCGGAGATTCTGCGAGGCTTTTCGCTGCGCCGCACTATTACTCGTTGCGACCCGCCCCCTCCCCCAACACCGGCCGCGGCGCCGCCACATGCGCCCCCGAAATCAACGTCCCGCTGGCCGTCAACCGCGGCGCCCGGAACTCCCCCGTCGCCCGCGGCGGGAGCCCAGCCGCACTCTCGCGCACCTCGAACTCGAGGACAAACTTCGCCCCGCCCTCGGGGGCGTCGCCGAGCGCGATCGTCGCCCCATGCTGCTCCACCAACCCGCGCACCACCGCCAGCCCGATCCCGCTCCCCAGCGTCGCCCCCGCGTCCTTCCCCAGGCGCACGAACGGCTCCCACATGCGCTTCCGGTCGGCGGCCGGGATCCCCGGCCCCTGGTCGGCGATGGTGATCCGTG
>DAIESF010000083.1 GCA_027346425.1 Gemmatimonadota bacterium
TCCTCCACGCTCGGACCGCGCCGGACGGGGGGGCAATGGCGCACCTCTGCCGGCAGTACCGTTGTGAAGCACCCACCAGCGATCCAGCCGAACTCATCCTCCAGCTGACGGCCGCTCGCGTCCCCCGCCCCACTTCACCTCAGCAGTAGCGGGACTGGCACTCCCCTTGCGCTACCAGGGTATCCACCGAGGCAACCTGCTCGTCTGGTAGAGAGCCGCAAACTGCCACGCCTGACCCGCGTCTGGCCCGGCAGTGCCGCTATAATCCGGGTGTTCGGGGGAAGCTCGGAGGTCGGGTGTCGCCTTGAGGGCTCCGATCGCACCGTCACCCCTGACGTCCCGCGGTATCATCACTTCGTCTGTCCGAATGCACATCTCCGAGTCCGACCGATCCCTCCGCGCCGTCGCGCGCCGCGCGCGCTCCCTGACCGTCCTCGTCCTGGCGCTCGCCGGAGTCGGGGCGGTGGCCTGCACGGAGAGCGTCCCACCGACGCCGATCACGTCGCTCCGCATCGCGCCGCCGCAGGACTCGTTCTATGTCGGACGGACGACGGCGACCGTCCCCTTCGCCGTTACGCTGTTCGACGCGAACAACACCGAGATCCGAGACGGACGGCCGATCACCTATACCTCGTCGGTCCCCGACGTCTTCACCGTGGACAGCAAGACGGGGCTGCTGACGGGGAAGACGCTCGGCGCCGGTGTCTTTCGCGCCACGGTCGACGGGAAATTCATCGAGGCGGGGGTGCGGATCATCTATGCGGTCGACCGGGTGCAACTCAACACCGGCGACTTCTCGCTCAACATCGGCACCACGCGACAGCTGGTCCCGAACCTCGTCGCCGCCAACGGCACCGCCATCAGCGGTCGTTTCATCAACTACCAGTCGTCCAACCCCAACGTGGCGTCGGTGAGCACCAACGGGTTGGTGACCGCAGTGGCCGAGGGGACGGCAACGCTGACCGCCATCTCCGAACAGAAGACGGCGAGCGTCGTGGTGACCGTGACCCGCGAGGCGGTGGCGTCGATCCAGCTCACGCCGCCGGTCGCCCAGCTCATGCGGATCGGCAACCAGCTGCAGGTCACGGCCCAGCCACGGAGCGCCGCGAACCTCCCGCTCACCGGTCGCACGATCACCTGGTTCACCAACAATCCGCAGGTGGCCACGGTGAGTGCGCAGGGACTCGTGACGGCCGTAGGCGTGGGGAACGCATCCATCACCGCCGAGTGCGAAGGGCGCACCGCGTCGTTGGCGATCACCGTCACGCTCATCCCCGTCGCGTCGGTGACCTTCACGCAGACCACCGACACGCTTGTCCCCAACGACCAGAAGCAGTACAACCCGGTGGTGCGCGATACCGCCGGCAACGTGATCACCTCGCTCCTCGGGCGCACGACCGCCTACACCCCGTCAAATAGCCTGATCATCGCCACCGCGCCGGCGGCCGCAGGGGTGATCGTCAGCGCGCAGAACTCCGTCGGTATCGCCACCGTCACTGCGACCGTCGACAACGTCACCACCGCCGTCCCCCTCACCATCCAGGTAGCGCAGATCGGCCAGGTGACCCTCTCCCCCGCGACGGCGACCGTCCCGATAGGACAGACCGTCAACCTGACCCTCAGCATCAAGGACGCCGACGGAAACCCGCTCACCGTCAATCGCCCGATCATCTCCTACACGAGCAATGCGACAGCCGTGGCCACCGTCCCCGCCAACGGCGGACAGGTCGTCACGGTGACCGCGCGAGCCACGGGCACGGCGGTGATCACAGCCGTCATCAACGGGACCCCGGCGAGCACCACGATTACCGTCCCCTGACGACTCGCATGACCCCTGCGTGCCTCCCCCACCGTGCGTAGGGTGCATGTGCAGCTTGACGCCCCGTCAACCATGCTCAGGTTGCGGGGCGTCTTCCGTTTGCCCTACCGCTCTATCGAAACAGTGGGGAGCGCTCGCTAACCCTGAAGCGCTCCCCCGTCGAGGTCGGCGCCGCTCTGCAGGATGGTGCGACAGTTGAGGCAGATGACCTTGCAGCGAATCTCCTGAAGATTTGGAGATCCGCAGACGGGACAGGACTCGGCGTCGGCGTGAAAGCGCGGATCGGCGGCCATCACCACGGTCGTCGCAGGTGAGCGAGCACGGCCGCGCCGCTACTCGAAGTCGAGCGCGAGGTTCATCGCCGGCGCCGAGTGTGTGAGTGCCCCGACCGAGATGTGATCGACGCCGGTAGCGGCGATCGCGCGCACGCTGTCGAGGTTCACGCCACCCGAGGCCTCGAGGATCGCACGACCGTTCACCAGCGCAACACACTCGCTCATCATCTCATTCGACATGTTGTCGAGCAGGATGATGTCGGCCCCCGCCTCGAGCGCGGACTGCACCTGGGTCACGTTGTCGCACTCCACCTCGACCGTCGCCCCGGTCCGGAGCAGTTCGCGGGCCCTGCGCACCGCGAGACCGATGTCGCCCTCGCAGGCCACCAGGTGGTTGTCCTTGATGAGGACGGACGAGGAGAGGTCGAGACGGTGGTTGACCCCGCCGCCGGCCCGCACCGCGTATTTCTCCAGCGTTCGCCAGCCGGGCGTCGTCTTGCGCGTGTCGAGGATCCGGGCGCGCGTCCCGCGCACCGTGTCGACGTAGCGGGCCGTCAGCGTCGCGACCCCGGACAGGCGCTGCAGGAAGTTGAGCGCCACCCGTTCGGCAGACAACATCCCGCGTGCATGTCCCGACATGAAGAGCACGGTGTCGCCGCGCGACAGGTGCGTCCCGTCCTCGGCGTCGACGCGGATCGACACCTTGGGGTCGAGTTGCCGGAAGGCCTCGATGGCGAACGCGATTCCGGCCAGCACGCCCTGCTGTCGCGCCACCAGTCGCGCCCGCGCGCGGCGATCGCTCAACACGGTGGCAATCGTGGTCACGTCGTCGAACGCGCCGTCCTCGTTGAGTGCGGCGCGCACCCACTCCGTCACCTGCGCTGCGCTCAGCGGAAACCGAAGCAGCGACTTCGGGTTGACGCTCGGTGTCTCCAGCGGCGTCAGGCGACGCGGCGGCGTGACGGGGTCTTCGTGCGGCGACATCTCGTTCTCCCCCGATGCAGGTTCGCGATCCTTCCCCTCACCACTCCCACCCCTCCCTCCCCTCCCATACTCCCGCGGTCACTCCCCCGGATCCGCGGGCGGCTGCGGCTTCGCCGCCTGACTCCCGCCGATGCTCACCATGCGCTCGAGCGCGCGGCGTGCCTTCGCCGCCGTGTCGGCAGGGACGGTGATGCGGTGCTCCATGCGCTCCAACGCGTGCAGCACCTTGGGCAGCGTCGTCATCTTCATGTACATGCATTCGGCACGATCACTCGCCGCGTAGAACACCTTGTCCGGATTGGCGCGACGCAACCGGTGCAGGATCCCGGTCTCGGTGGCGACGATGAACGACGTGGCATGAGACAGCCCCGGGCGACGAATCATCCCCTCCGTGGAGAGGACCTGTATCCCTTCGGTCGGGATCGCGCCGGCCGACATCATCTCCAGCACGTTGGTGGAGCACCCGCACTCCGGATGCACGAGCACCTCGGCATCGGGATGCGCGGCACGCTGCCGCAACAGCGACTGCGTCGTGATCCCGGCGTGCACGTGGCACTCCCCCATCCACACCTGGATGTTCTTCCGCCCGGTAACCCGGCGCACATGCGCGCCGAGGAACATGTCGGGAAGGAAGAGGATCTCCTGCTCGGCGGGGATCGCATTGATCACCTCCACCGCATTCCCCGACGTGCAGCAGTAGTCGCTCTCCGCCTTCACCGCCGCCGTCGTGTTCACGTAGCTAACCACCACCGCCCCGGGGTGCTCCGCCTTCCACTCGATGAGTTGCTCGGCGGTGATGGTGTCGGCCAAGGAACAGCCGGCGTTCATGTCGGGGAGGAGGACGGTCTTCTGGGGCGAGAGAATCGCCGCCGTCTCGGCCATGAAATGGACACCGCAGAAGACGATCACCTCGGCGTCGGTGCGCGCCGCCTCGCGGCTCAACCCGAGCGAGTCACCGACGAAATCGGCGACGTCCTGAACCTCGGGGCGCTCGTAGTTGTGGGCGAGGATGACGGCGCGTTTCTCACTCGCGAGGGCGCGAATGCGCGCGGCGAGGGCGGCGTGCGTCTCGGCGGCGGGAGGAGTCGTGGTGGCGGTCATGCCCGGAATCTAGCGCGCCGCATGGCGCGGTGACCCCCCGTCCTACCCCTCGGCGGGGAGCGGGGTTGCGACGAGCACCGCGGTCAGGACGACCAGCGCCGTGGCGATGGCCAGCTCGATGAGCGCCGAGCGTCGCAGGGCGCTGATGTCGCCCGTGGCGCGCACTCGCGGGGTCACGACTCGCCAGTTGTATGCCCCGAGCGCCGCGGTGCCGCCGAGCGCCACCAGCTTGCGCACGAGGGCAAGGCCGTACGCGGTGGTCCAGAGTGCGGGAAGCGTCTCGAGATGGAGCCACGACGCGAAGAGCCCGGTGATGGCGACGATTCCGCCGCTGGCGAGGGCCAGCGACGAGAAGCGCGCGAGGAGGTCGGCGCCAATGCCCGGGGCGGCGTCGCGCGCGACGGGAAGGGCGGCCACCACGATCACGAACAGCGTTCCCAGCCAGGCGCCGGCCGCCGTCACGTGCAATGCATCGAGCGTGACGGCCAACGGCGCGAGGCGCGGGGCGCCGACCGCGTGTCCAGAGAGCGCCGGGGTGACGGCCAAGGCGAGGGCGCCGATGCCTAACGGGACGAGCTGTCGCCCCATGGGCCGGAATGCGGGGGAGGCGGAGAGCGCGACCAGCAGGACGGCCGCGCCCTGCACGAGCCACCCCGTCCCCCACGTCGTCTGCGTGACGACAAGTGACACCTGCGACGGCCACTCGCCCGGCGTGTCGGCGAAGGCGGCCGCCTGCTGCACCAGGCGCCACGCCAGCACGACGCCGAGCAGGGCTGTCGCGAGCCGCAACACCTGCTGGGCCCGCCCGCGCACGCGTTGCGCCCCTGCCGGGTCACCATCGAATGCCGGGGCGACCCGCTGCGCGAAGCACAGCGCCCCCACCACCGTCATGATTCCCGCGAACAACAGCGCGCGGACCGTCGCCTGCGCCGCGTCGGAGACGAGCGCCTCGAGCATGCGCTACTTCGCTCCCGCTCGCACCGTGAACGTGAAGTCCCCTTTCATCGGATGCCCATCCTTGGACGACGTCTTCCACGTCACCGTGTAGCGCCCGGGGGCGAGCGACTGGGCGACGTCGGCTTCGACCGATGCTCCAGCCCCGCTCCCGCGCCGTACCGCCGAAAGCGCGACCGCCGTTCCCGCGGCATCGGCGAGTTTGATGGTCGTGACCGCCAGCTCCGGCGCCATCGAGAACCAGAGGCGAATGGCCGCGGGGGCGCTGACCACCTGGTCGCTGGCCGGTTCGGACTTGGTCAGGCGGAGGTGGAAGTCGACCCCACGTTCGGGCACAGCCCCGCTCGCCGACGCGACTCCGGTGGGCGACGCAACAATGACGGCGACGAGCACGGCGACGGCGGTACGGACAATCATCATGGTCTTCGTGGAGTGGGACGTAGTCGCGGTTCGCGACCACTGCGGCAAGCACACGGCCGAGAAGCCGGTAAAACCTAGCCCTTGCGGCGCAGGGCGTCGACGAGTTCCAGCGCTGCGGGCGCGTGCGATCGCTTCTCTACCCCTTACCACTCGATGTGCTTCCCGCGCCACTCGCCGCGGGCCTTGGGGTAGTCGCTGCGGAAGTGTCCGCCGCGCGACTCCTTGCGGGCCAGCGCCGCCGACGCCACGAGGCGAGCCGTCTCGCACATGTTGCGCTCTTCGGTCATCCCCTCGTCGAGCCGCTCGTGCAGGTCATTGAGCGCGTTGACGCACTTGCGCAATCCGCGCGCATTGCGGTCGATCGCGGCGTGGTCCCACATGAGCTGACGGATCGTATCGGCTGCCACCTGCGCGGCCCCCCGGTCGGTGAGCGGTGGCACGTCCCACACGTCGCGGCGCCGTGGCACCGCGCTGCGTGGCGTGGTGGACATGTCGCGCGCCACCCGCTCGGCGAAGACGAGGCCCTCGAGCAGCGAGTTCGAGGCCAGCCGGTTGGCGCCGTGTACTCCCGTGCAGGCCACCTCGCCGCAGGCGTACAGGTGCGGAAGCGACGAGCGCCCGGCGAGATCGGTGACGACCCCTCCCATCATGTAGTGTGCGGCTGGGGTGACGGGGATCAGATCGCGGCGCGGATCGATGCCCCGGTGCTGGCAGAGCGCAAAGATCCCGGGAAATCTCTGCACGAAGCTCTTCCCGATAGAACGGGCGTCGAGAAAGACCGCTCCCGTGCGTTGCCGCTCGCGAAAGATCTCGCGCGCCACGACATCGCGCGGGGCAAGCTCGGCGAGTTTGTGCCTGCCGACCATGAAGCGCTCGCCATCCTTGTTCACGAGCGTGGCCCCTTCGCCCCGTACCGCTTCGGACACGAGCGCCAGCGGGTTCTCCGGCGTGTCGAGCGCGGTGGGGTGGAACTGCACGAATTCCAGGTCGGCCAGGGTCACCCCGGCGCGATGGGCGATGGCGAAGCCGTCGCCGGTGGCGACGACCGGGTTCGTCGTGTAGCGGTAGATCTGTCCGCATCCACCGCTGGCCAGCACCGTCGCGTCGGCGCGGATCTCCACCGCCTGCCCCACCACACTGGCGCGCACGCCGGCGCAGCGCCCGTTCTCCACGATGAGTTCGAGCACACGGGCGTGCTCCAGCACGTTCGCCTTGCGCGTGGCGCGCACGCGTTCGATGAGGGTGCGCGCCACCTCGGCGCCGGTGCGGTCGCCGTGAGCGTGCACGATGCGCCGCCGCGAGTGGGCCGCCTCGCGTCCGAGCTTGAGCTTGCCGTCGCTGCCGAGGTCGAAGGCCGCCCCCGCCAGTTGCAACTCCCGCACGCGCGCCGGCCCCTCCTCCACCAGCACCTCCACCGCCTCGCGATCGCAGAGCGCCGCGCCGGCGGCCAGCGTGTCCTTGCGATGCAGCTCGGGCGAGTCGCCGGCGCCGAGGGCGGCGGCAATCCCTCCCTGGGCATAGGAGGTCGCGCTGTCGTGGAGCGACCGCTTGGTGAGGACGAGGACGTCGCCATGCTCGGCGGCACGCCAGGCGGTGTGGAGACCGGCCACCCCGCTGCCGATGACGAGGAAGCGGGTACGAAGGAGGGAAGGCATGCCGACGGTATCCCGGGTGACTGGTGGGCACGGGGCGTTGCCGACGTACGCGATTCAGCGAGATTTCCCGCGTCCCCTTCGTTCAGGATATCGCCCGCTCATGCCCACCACCATTCCCGACCGTGCCTTGACGGGCGCCGCCGTCGCCCTGGCTGCCTTCGCCCTCCCGCTACAGGGGCAATGGACGCCGCTGGTCAGCGGGACCACCGCCTCGCTGCGCGGGCTGAGCGTCGTCGACGCGCGCACCGTGTGGGCCAGCGGGACTCGGGGGACCGTGGTGCATACCACCGACGGAGGGACGACGTGGCGCGTCGACTCGATCGCGGGGGCGGGGAGCTTCGATCTCCGCTCGGTGCACGCCCGCAACGCGCGCATGGCCTTCGTCGCCGCCACCGCCGGGCGCATCTGGCGCACCACCGACGGGGGGAAGAGCTGGGTCCTGCAACACCAGGCCACCGACACGTCGGTCTTCCTCGACGCCATCGACTTCTGGGATGACCAGCACGGAATGGCGTTAGGCGACCCGATCGACGGGCGGTTCTACCTCCTGCTCACCAGCAACGGGGGCGATACCTGGCACGAGCTTCCCTATGATCAGCGCCCCGTGGCGATGCCGGGCGAGGCGGCGTTCGCTGCCAGCGGGAGTTCACTCCTCGTGCAGGGGCGTCCCGACTCGATGCAGGCGTGGATTGCGACCGGGGGGATGGTCGCCCGGGTGCACCGGAGCATGAATCGCGCGCGCAGCTGGGTCGCGTACGACACCCCGATCAGGCAGGGGAGCTCGGCGGAAGGGATCTTCTCGATTGCCGCAGTCCCGGGGCAGGGCTTCGCCATCGTCGGCGGACATTACGCGCAGGACGACTCGTCGCGCGCCAACGCCGCCACCTCGCTGTCGGGGGCACAGTGGCACGCCGTCGCCGGCGAACCGCCGCGGGGATACCGGTCGGGGGTCGCGTTCGCACGGCTGCCAGGACGGGAGCCAGTGGGGATCGCCGTCGGTCCCGGCGGGAGCGACCTCTCGCGCGACGGAGGGGCGCGCTGGGTCGCCTTCGACAGTGTCGGGTATCACGCCGTGCGCGCCTCGCACGATGGTATCTTCTTCGCTTCGGGGAGCGGGGGGCGCATTGCCCGCTTTGACGCGCGCATGCTGCACTGAGGCACCACACGCGAGTACGTTCGCACCACACTCGACACGCACTTCACTCGTTATGCTGCCATTCGTCCGTCGATCGCTCGTCGCCACCGCTGCCGCGTTCCTGGCTGCCGGCTGCAGCCCCAAGCCCAAGGCCCCGGCATCGGAGGTCGGACTTCCGCCTGCAGCCTCGTCGGAGGCGCCGGGGGTCTTCCGCGTGCGATTCGAGACCAGCAAGGGGGCCTTCGTCCTCGAGGCACACCGGGCCTGGGCGCCCAGGGGAGTCGATCGGCTGTACCAGCTGGTGCAGAGCGGATTCTTCGACAATACGCGCTTCTTCCGCGCGGTGACCGGCTTCATGGTGCAGTTCGGGGTCCACGGCGACCCGGCAGTCAACGCGGCCTGGGAGAACCTGGCCATCCCGGATGACTCGGTGGCGCAGGGCAACAAGCGCGGAACGATGTCGTTTGCCATGGCCGGCCCGGGAACGCGGACCACGCAGGTCTTCATCAACCTGGTCGACAACAGCTCGCTCGATGCGATGGGCTTCGCCCCGGTCGGGGTGGTGACCGAGGGGATGGCCGTCGTCGACTCGCTCTACGCCGGCTACGGTGATGGACCGCCGGCAGGGTTCGGCCCCGACCAGATGCGGATCATGCGCGAAGGGAACGCCTACCTCGAGCGTGAGTTCCCCAAGCTCGACTTCATTCGTACCGCACGCCTTGAGGAGGGAGGCGCGACGACTTCCGCCCTGCCGACCGCCGACTCGGCGTCCGCCGCGATTGCGCCGCCCCAGCCGGCACGACGTGTCGGCCAGCCGGCGCGTGAGATGGCACGATAGTCCGCGCTCTCATCCGCCCGCAGACTCGCCTGCGCACGCGAGTGCGTACTCGCCCGCGCATGCGCGCCCCTCGCGTGGCGCGCGTCATCGGCACGATCACCGTCCTGACGGTGGCCGCCACGGCGCGCCCCACCCCGCTGCTCGCCCAGCACGAAGCGCACGCCCCCCACGCCGCCCCCGACTCCACCCGCCGATGGAGCGCGGGGGCAATGGCGGTGACGCTGGTCACGCGCGCCCGCCCCGCCGCCTTCGGGCGCACGGTGACCGAGGGATACCTGTCGCAGCCCATGCTCTTCGGGAACGTGCAGCTGGCGGGTGGGCACCTGTCGGCGCTGGCGACGCTGAACCTCGAGGGGGCGACGCTCGACCGCGGCGAGATCAATCTCGGCGGGTACGGCGAGGGCTACATCGACCGGCGCCATCCGCACACGTACCTGCACGAGGCAATGATCGGCGTAACTGGGGGAGCCGGTGGCGTGCGCGCCTCGCTCTTCGGCGGCAAGGGGTTCGTCCCCTTCGGCACCGACGACCCCATGGTGCGCCCGTTCGTGAAGTACCCGGTCAATCATCATCACGCGCAGCTCATGGAGCGCGTAGAGCTGGTGGGGGCGCTGCAGGCGTCGCGCGCCGCCCTCGAGGTGGCCCGATTCAACGGCGACGAGCCGGAGGGCCCCGCCGACTGGCCAAACGGAGGACGGGCGTTCGACTCGTGGGCCACGCGGTTCACGGTTGGTGCGCCTGGCGGCGTCGAGCTGTCGGGGAGCGCGGCCCACGTACGAAGCCCGGAGTTCGCCACCGGCGAGGGACTCGACCAGCGCAAGGCGAGTGCGTCGCTGCGCATCGTCCGCCCCGGGGGGACCTGGCGCTACGCCTTTGCCGAGTGGGCTCGCACACGCGAGGGGAGCGCGCACGCCAGGCATTTCGAATTTTCCTCGCTCCTCGCCGAAAGCGCGTTGCAGTTTGGTGGTGTGCAGCTGGCCGCTCGCCTGGAGCGCACCGAGCGCCCCGAAGAAGACCGCCTCGACGACCCCTACCGGTCCGTGCGCCCCCTCCTCGACTTCAACATCCTCGGGCGGACGCGCTGGGACATCGCGACCATCAACGTGTCTTTGCCGGGCGTGCGCGCGCGGTGGGCGTACCTCGCTCCCTTCGTGGAAGCGGCGTTGCTCCGCCCCCGCGCGCTGAACCACCCCACTCCGATGGACCCGCTCGTCTTTTACGACGCCTCACGGCTCTGGATGCTCTCCGGCGGGGTACGACTGCATGCCGGCGCGATGCGCCCGCGTTTTGGCCGCTACGGCGCGGCACTGCTCGCCGGTGATGGGCGGCATTGAAACCCGCGCCACCGGCATCCGTTCTTGCGTGACATCACATCGACGCACACCTCTCGCTCCTGTCGCATGACTCGACTGTCGTCAGCATTTTTCCACCGCCTCGTCGTCCTCGTCCCGGTCGTTGCAGCTGCAGCCTGCGGAGGCGGGGACGCATCCTCCGGGCCTGTCGTGGAACCGCCACCCCCGGCCACCCCGGTCGTGATGACCGTCGCCGGGCGCGGGACGCTCACCAGTCGCTACACGGCTGAGGTCTGGGCCCAGGGCAACTACGCGTACACCAGTACCTGGGGGGTCCGCGGAAACCCGGGGACGCCGGGGAATGCCATCTTCGTCTGGGACGTGCGCGGCACGCCACAGTTGGTCGACTCGGTCGTCGTCGCGTCGGTGCAGGCAGGGACCGCGGTCCGCACGACGGGCGACGTTCAGGCCAGCGACGACGGGACGCTCCTCGTCTTCCCCACCGAGCTCGCCCCCGGGTCGCTCGAGATCTTCTCGCTCGCCAATCCCGCCAAGCCGACGCCGCTCGCCCGATTCACCTCGCCCAACATCACCCGCGGGGTCCACACCGCCGAGCTGCAGCGCGTCAATGGACGGCTCTATGCCTTCCTGTCGGTGAACAACGGCCTCACGCACCCGTCTCGACTGATGATCGTGGACCTCGGCGACCCCGCCAATCCGCGTGAATTGATGTTTCGCGACATGGGGAAGCCGTTCATCCACGACGTCTACGTGCGCGACGGGCTCCTCTTGACCGCGCTGTGGAACGACGGGGTCGTCATCTGGGACATCGGTGGCGGCGGCAAGGGGGGGACGGTCCAGAACCCGATCGAGATCGGGCGCCTGATGACGAAGACCGGCGAGGTGCATAACGTCTGGTGGTACCACGAGGCGGGGACCGGACTCAAGCGCTATGCCTTTGTCGGCCAGGAGGGGGCAGCCACACTCTTCTCCTCGTCGTCCGGCGACATCCACGTCGTCGACATCTCCGACCCGGCGCAGCCGAAGGAAGTGGCATTCTTCAACGTCCCGGGGGCCGGGACGCACAACTTCTCGGTCGACGAGGGGCGCGGCCTCCTGTACGCGGCGTTCTACAACGGCGGGCTGCAGGTGCTGGACATCACGGGAGACCTCTCGAAGTGCGGCATCGCAGCCAAGGATCCCGACGGGCGCTGCGACCTGCGACTGATGGGGCGCCTGGTGGCGACCGGCGTCGCCAGCGCAGAAGCGCCCGTCTTCGTGTGGGGGGTGCAGTTCACGGGGAACGCGGTCTATGCCTCGGACATGCTCAATGGGCTGGTGAAGCTGGCGCCGGTGACACGTTAGGGGTACGCCCAAACGGCTCGGTTGCCTAGGCAGCCACCTCGTGCCGGATTCCCGATTGACAAAGTCGGCATTTGCCCATATGCTCTCCCCGCATTGGATGAGATTCATTCTCAATTCATGTTCCGAGCGCGGTGGGCAGGTGGCCAGATCGACGGCCCACGTCCACCCATCCACTTGCGTATAAATCCGACATTATTACTCCCCATGATTCGACAAGTCGGCTTCACTCTCCTCCTCCTCGCCCTCTCCGCGTCGCCCGCCACCCTCGCCCAACAGGCGGGAGACCGGGCCCCGACCCAGAACCTCGACACGGTGCGCGTGAAGGGCGAACGGTCGGAGAGCCGAGGCTACCGCGCGACGACCCTTCGCAGCAGCACGAGGACCGCCACGCCGCTGCGAGACGTCCCCCAATCGGTCTCGGTCATCACCCACGCGCAAATCGCCGATCAAGCCATGCAGTCCATGAGCGATGTCGTGCGCTACGTCCCTGGCGTCACGATGGGACAGGGCGAGGGACATCGCGACGCGCCGACCATGCGCGGCGTCAGCTCCACCGCCGACTTCTTCGTGAACGGCATGCGCGACGACGCGCAGTACCTGCGCGACGTGTACAACCTCGAGCGCGTCGAGGCGCTCAAGGGAGCCAACGCCCTCGCCTTCGGCCGCGGCGCCGGCGGTGGTGTGCTCAACCGGGTCACCAAGGAGGCGCAGTGGATGCGCACCGGCGATGTCTCACTCGAGGGCGGGAGCTTCAGCCACGCCAGGGGCACCTTCGACGTGGGGAATGCGCTCTCCCGCCGTGCCGCCGCCCGCCTAACGGGCATGGCGGAGCACTCCGCCAGCTTCCGCAATGCCATCGCCCTGGATCGCGCCGGCGTGAACCCATCCGTCGCCATGCTCCTCGGCTCCACCTCGTTGCGCCTTGGCTTCGAGCACTTCCAGGACCGGCGAACCGTCGATCGCGGCATCCCCTCGTTCAACGGCGCCCCGCTCGCCGGCGCCACACGCACGTTCTTCGGCAATCCCGACGAGAACCGTTCGCGCGCATTCGTGCGCTCGGGGAGCGCGATGGTGGAGCACGGCGCGGAGGGCAGCGTCATGGTGCGAAGCCAGCTGCGCTTCACCGACTACGACAAGAGCTATCAGAACACGGTACCCGGGAGCCTAATCGCCGACGGCACCCAGGTGACGATCTCGGCGTATCGCAACGACACCAGGCGGCGTAACCTGTTGAGCCAGACCGACCTCATCGCCAAGCGGTCGACCGGGCCCGTTAGGCACGTCGTCCTGATCGGCGCCGAAGTAGCGCGGCAGGCGACGGACAACTTCCGCGAGACCGGGTACTTCGACGGGGCCGCGACTTCGGTACGGGCTCCCATCGACGCGCCGACCATCGGCACGCCGGTCACCTTCCGCCAGAGCGTGACCGATGCCGACAACTCGGCGCTCGTCCACGTCGTCTCCGGCTATGTGCAGCACCAGGGCGAACTGGGGGCGCACTGGCAGTCGACGCTCGGGCTGCGGTGGGATCGCTTCGCCATCGACTTCGACGATCATCGGTCGGGCGCGACCCGCAGCCGCACCGACGCCCTCGTCTCCCCCAGCGCCGGACTCGTCTTCAAGCCAATCGACGCGCTCTCGGCGTACGGGTCGTACAGCATCTCGAGCCTCCCGAGTTCGGGCGACCAGTTCTCCTCGCTCAATGCGACCACCGAGACGCTCGCGCCCGAGCGCTTCACGAATCGCGAGGTCGGGCTCAAGTGGGATGCCCGTCGTTCGCTGGCAGTGACGGTGGCGCTCTTCCAGCTCGATCGCACCAACACGCGCGCCAACGACCCCAACACGCCCGGTCGCATCGTGCAAACCGGGGCCCAGCGCTCCCGCGGCGGCGAACTCGGGGTGACGGGAGACGTCACCTCGCGCTGGAAGGTGGCGGGGGGTTGGGCGGTGCAGCGCGCGACGATCCGGCGCGCCACCGCGTCGGCCGCCGCGGGCGCCACGATCCCGCTCGTCCCCTACCAGATGCTCTCGCTCTGGAACCGCCTGCAGCTGCAACAGCGCGTGGGCGCGGCGCTCGGCGTCGTGCACCAGGGGCGGATGTACGCCGCCATCGACAACACGGTGACGCTCCCCGCCTTCACTCGCTGGGACGGCGCGCTTTACGTCGACCTGTCGCGTCAGATGCGCATGCAGGTCAACGTCGAGAACCTGCTCGGCACGTCGTACTACGCCACGGCGCACGGCAACAACAACATCCTTCCCGGCGCCCCGCGCACGGTGCGGATGTCGCTGGTGGCGTCGCCGTAGCTGGCACCTCACCCGCCAGTCGCGCCAGTCGGTCGAACTCGGCGTCGGTCGCCTCGCCGGGCACGTGCTTAACGCCTGATCCCGTCTCCCCGTGCGAAGAAACCGGGGAGCGAAACGGGAGTGGTTCCGGTGATGGGAACGCGCCCTTGCAGCGCATCGGCGGCGGCGCGTTCCGAGGCGTCGCCCACGCTGTACGTCACCAGGTACGTTCCCACCGACGGGACCTGGCGGATGAGGTTCGGATTGCCGAAGGAGACCAGCGCCACACGCCGCAGACCGCTCGCCGAGTCCGCAGCTGCAATTCCGGCCATCCACGCGGCAACCTGGGCCGGAATGGCGGGGCGCCCTTCCCCCTCGATCCGGCGCACGTACGCCGCGACGACCACCCGCTCGGCGCTGGCAATGGCGGGGGCGAGGGCGTCGAGCTGCGACTGGGCACTGGCCGGCGAGATCTTGAAGACCCGAACCGACGGGTCGCCCGCGCGCATCGCCGCCGCGAAGACGCGGCCGGCGCGAAGTTCGGTCTCGGGCATGTACTGGATGACCACCGTACGCTTGCCGAGCAGCGGGACCAGCGATCCCTGGTCCCGAATCAGGGTCATGGAGCGACGCGCGATGTCCTGCGCCATGGCGCGGTGAGCCGGCGCCCCCACCACGGCGCGCAGCGAATCCAACGATACGTAGCGGTTGAAGGCGACGCCGCTCCGCGCCTTCAGCTCGAGCACGCGCTTGACCGACGCATCGATGCGCTCGCGGGTGATCTCACCGCGCTCCACCGCCGCCACGACGGCGTCGATGGCCGCAGTGGGATCGCTCGGCTTGAGGAGGATGTCGGCGCCGGCCTTGATGGCGAGGATGCTGCTCTCCGCCACGCCATACCCCTTCCCCACCCCTTCCATCGTCATCGCATCGGTGATGGCGACGCCGCGGAAGTGGAGCGAATCGCGAAGGAGCGCGGTCATGATGCGCGGCGCGAGTGTTGCCGGGGTCGTCGAGTCGCCCTCGAGGGCGGGGAGGGCGATGTGCGCCGACATGACCAGCGCCACACCGGCGCCGACCGCCGCCCGGAAGGGGACGAGTTCCGTCTGCTGGAAGCGCGCCCAGTTGGCGGTGACGACCGGGAGCCCCACATGCGAATCGACGTCGGTGTCGCCATGGCCTGGGAAGTGCTTGGCCGTGGCGACCGTCCCCGCATCCTGCGACCCCTTCACGAAGAGCGCCGCGAGTCGCGCCACTCGCACCGGATCCTCGCCGAACGAGCGGGTGTTGATGACCGGGTTCTGCGGGTTGTTGTTGACGTCCACGACCGGGGCGAAGTTGATGTTGATCCCCACCGCCTTCGCCTCGCGCCCGATGACATTCCCCACGTCGTAGGCGTCCTCGTCGCGCCCGGTGGCGGCAATGGCCATCGCCGTCGGGAAGACCGTGGCCCCACCGGCGTCCATCAGGTAATGCGAGAAGACCCCCCCTTCAAGCCTGCCTAACGCCGGTTCGAGGTCCGACGAGGCGAGGAGCGGGACGCGGCTCAGCCGCTGGAAGGCGTTGATCTTGGCGGCGACCTCCACAGGGGAGCCGAGCGACATGCTGACGCCGCCGATGCCATCGTCGACGATCCAGCGCCGCACTTCGGCGAAGGTCGAGTCGCCGGTGGAGGTGTAGTCGCCCAGGACCCAGACCATGACCATCTGCCCCACTCGCTGGCGCAGCGTGAGCGAGGCGAGGGTGCGGTCGACCCAGTCACGCTGCGCCGGGGTGAGCGGAGCGTTCGGTGCGAGGGGGGATGCGCTGGCCGCTGGCGCCGGGGAGGTCGCTGGCGCGGGCGCGGCCGTGCAGGCGGCGGCAACGAAGGGGAGGGTGGCGAGCAGGAAGGACTTGCGCATCGGATCGTGTGATGGTCGGTCTGGAGACGCGGGCGCGAGGCCCCCGCGGCGTGCCGCTGGTACGGCCGTGGGGCGGTCGCCGCGCGGCGACGGTGTGGTCCGCCGCGCAGCCACAGTATGGCCGGATGGAATCTGGGGAACCGGCGCGGCTTTCGCAGCGTCACGGGTGGAGGGCCATCGGAGATTCGGGGGCACGGCAGGCCGCCCGGCCGAGGGCCATGCGTATGGAACCGCCCCCGCGCGGAGAATGTGACGTTTTGCGTCAGCGAGGCCTCCCTCTTGCAGGGAGTGTCCCGATCGGTGCTTGGAATCGAACGGAAGCCGACTTGAACGGAAAGGAATACTTCGGATGCAGCATCAGGAGGCGAAGGCGGGCGGCACGGTGTGGTTCCACGTTGACCTCGATGGACTCGACGCCATTCACGGCGCCCACGGCAGGAGTTGGGGAGGTGGACGGGACACCTTTTACGAGAGCGGGGTCGATCGCTCGCTCCGGATATTCCAGGCTCGGGGGATCACGGCGACGTACTTCGCCATCGCCCAGGACCTCGGTCGCCCAGAGAAGCGGGCGGCCCTCCAGCGAATCGTCGCCGCCGGGCACCACATCGCCTCGCACTCGCTGACCCATCCGGTGCTTGATCGGTCAAGCACCGAGGTAAAGCGGCGCGAGGTGTTCGAATCCAAGGCGCGACTCGAGGATGCCTTCGGCATTCCGGTGCACGGGTTTCGCGCCCCGGGGTACGCGATCGACCTCGAGACTCTGGACCTGCTCCGCGAAGAAGGCTACGCCTACGACTCGTCGGTCATCCCGTCGTATGCCGTAAAGCGGCGCCTGCAAGTGGAGCGCATCTGGCCGGAGCCGTTCGACTTCTTCGGACAGGGCGGGCTGATCGAACTGCCGATGCCCTATGTGGGCCCCTGGCTCCCGTCGTTCCACCCGGCGTACGCCTTCTACCTGCGGCGCGCCTACCATCGCGACCAGCTCCGCCGATTCGCCGCACGCCGCCGTTACCTGACCTACCTCTTCCACCTGACGGACTTCGCCGATCAGGTGCAAGGACTGGAGACGGCGCGCCTGTCGCTTTTCACGAACAACTGGTTCCGCGGCGACGAGAAGGAGGTTTTCGTCGGGGAGCTGCTGGACGACGTGGCCGAGCACTTCCCGCACGTCACCACCAGTGAGGCAATGGTGGCGGGGTGGCCGCAGAGCGCGCCGGACCTCAATCCCCGGACGATTCTCGGGATCGCCACGACGCACGAGACGGGGGCCTGCCTCGTTCGCGACGAGACGGTGGTCGCCGCGGTGAACGAGGAGCGGCTCTCGCGAGTGAAGCTCGACACCACCTATCCGCCGACCCAGTCGATCCGCGAGGTGATCCGGCTGTCGGGAATCGCGCCGTCGGAAATCGACGCGGTCGCCATCGCCGGGCTGCGGTGGACCGACCTGCTGGCGCAACTGTGGGACACGGTGCGTCGCGACGTGGGGGATTTCCACGCGCTCAACGACTACATCCCGCATGCCTGCCGGCTCGCATACCGCGCGTTCTACGTGTGGCGCGCCTCGCGCTACGAGGCGGTGCTCGATGTCCTCGAGCGCGACTTCGGCATCCGCCCGAAGATCTGGTACGTCGAGCATCACGAGGCGCATGCGGCGTGCGCCCACCGGACCGGAACGGCAGACGATGCCGTCGTCGTGACCGCCGACGGCGTGGGCGACGACCTGTGCGTGACGATCGGCCGCGGTCGCGACGGACTGCTCGAGCGCCACCAGGTACTCCCGTATCCGCACTCGTTCGGACAGTTCTACACGGCGTGCACCCAGGTCCTTGGCTTCAAGGGGGGACGCCACGAGGAGAAGATCACCGGGCTCGCCGGGTTCGGGACGCGCGACCCCGAACTCCTGGCGAACGTCGAATCGACCGTGTTCAGCAGCGACGGCGATTTCCGCTTGCACAAGGGGTTCTACGCCGAAGGGTTCCCCCGTCTCAGGTTCTCCGACCTGGCCAAGGTGTTCCGGGGGCGCAATGCATTGCTGGGCGTCGACTATAGGAACCACAAACCACCGCTCAAGCGATTGCTCGCCGGGTA
>DAIESF010000084.1 GCA_027346425.1 Gemmatimonadota bacterium
TAGCTGGTGACAGCTTGAGGTAATGCCGTTCGCGCTGACCGTTTTGGTTCGAACGCAACCCATCACTCCGGGAGCGACGATCGAGCAGGACCACGGAGCCCGCCATCCGCGAAATCGACCGGTACCTGCGCGTCGACGTCCGGAAGGTGGGCTCTCGTGCTAGGGACTTGGGCCCCGCGACGTTCAAGGTGAGTCAGGGTTGCTACGGCGCTGGCAAGCGACGACATGCGCTCCCGTGCTCCACGCGCTCCACCGGCTCCACCGGCTCCACCGGCTCCACCGGCTCCACCGGCTCCACCGGCTCCACGCGCGGTCTCTCGTCCGTCGCTCCGCCATCGCGGAGCATCCACGCAGCATCTAGCTTAGCGGCGACGGTCTCGAAATTGGCCGTGCTCGAGTGTCGTCCCGGCAGTAGCGTGTCGAGCGGAGGGGTGATAGGGTGGCGACACGTAGCCACCTCGGTCTCTCCCGAGTTCGTCGCGTCACGCGTTCACCCGACCCCCGTCTTCCCCCCATGTCCCGTCCCCAGCGTCGCGACGAAATCCTCGGCCAGGAACTCCCGCCCACGCTCCCGCTCATGGCGCTGCGCTCCACGATCGTCTACCCCTTGGGGACGATCGCCGTGCAGATGGGGGCGCCGGAGAACCTGGCCCTCCTGCGCGCCAACGAGGATCCGGGACTGATCGTCGCCCTCGTCGTGGCCACTGGCGACGTCGACGACCCGATCGACAACCGGAGGCTCGTTGGGCGGGTCGGCGTGGCCGCCCGCGTGCACGAACGGATCAACCTACCCGGCGACACCGTCCAGATCACCCTGCAAGGGCTGCGACGCATCACGGTGGAGTCGGTGGAGCAGGAGGAGCCGTTCGTCATCGCCGGGGTCCGCGCCGCCAAGGAGCTCCCCGCCGACCCCGACGAGCTCGACGACCTGGTGGCGCGCATCGTGAGCGCGGCCGAGACGCTCGCCGACCTCGTCGACCGCATCCCGGACGAGGTCCCCCAGATCCTGAAGATGAACGTCTCCGACCCGGGGCGCTTTGCCGATCTCGCGGCGACGAACATGAACTTCCGGATCAGCGACAAGGACGAGGTTCTGCAGCGCCTCGACGTGGGGCAGCGCCTGCGCTTCATTCTCTCACGGCTCGAGCGCGAAGTGGCCCGTGCCCGGGTGATGGAGGACGTGAAGAAACAGACCGAGGTCAAGATCGAGCAGCACCAGCGCGAGTTCTATCTCCGCCAGCAGCTGCGCGCGATCCAGGCCGAGCTGGGGGAGACCGACCCGGGCGAGAAAGAGGCGATCGAGCTCCTCAAGAAGATCGACGACGCCAGGCTCCCCGAGCGCGTGGGGCAGGAAGCGCGGCGCGAGACGGAGCGGCTGCGCATGCTGTCGCCCGCGTCGAGTGAGTACCAGGTGATCCGCACCTACCTGGACTGGATCCTGTCCCTCCCCTGGCACAAGCGATCGGGCGATGAGGAGATCGCGCTGAGCAAGGTGGAGGAGGCGCTCGACGGGCGGCACTACGGCCTGAATGAGGCCAAGGAGCGCATCGTGGAGTTCCTCGCGGTGCGCAAGCTGCGCGGCGGCGACAGCCACGGCCCGATCCTCTGCTTCGTGGGGCCGCCGGGGACGGGGAAGACGTCGTTAGGCGAGGCGATCGCCACGTCGATCGGGCGCGCGTTCTACCGCATCTCGGTGGGCGGCGTGCGCGACGAGGCCGAGATCCGCGGGCACCGGCGCACCTACGTGGGCTCCATGCCGGGGCTCCTCCTCCAGGCGCTTCGCCGCGTCGGGGTGAGCGATCCGGTGCTGATGATCGACGAGATCGACAAGATGTCGGGGGGGGGCGCCGCGGGCGACCCGACGGCGGCGATGCTCGAGGTCCTCGACCCCGCGCAGAACCACGACTTCGTCGACCACTACCTCAACCTCCCCTACGACCTGTCGCGGTCGCTCTTCATTTGCACGGCCAACAACCTGTACGACATCCCCGCCCCGCTGCGCGACCGCATGGAAGTGATCCGGATCGCCGGCTACACGGTGGAGGAGAAGGTGGAGATCGCCTGGCGCTACCTGCTGCCGCGCCTGCTCGAGGAGCACGGGATCACCGACAAGGACATCCAGTTCACCGACGAGGTGCTGGGCTTCATCTCGTCGCGCTACTCGCGAGAGGCGGGGCTGCGCAATTTCGAGCGCAACATCGCGTCGCTCATGCGCAAGCGGGCGCGCAAGAAGGCGGAGGGCGAGGAGGGGGCGTGGATCGTCGACAATGCGCTGGTCGAGGAGATCCTCGGCGCCCCCAAGCACGCCGCCGAGGCCGCCGAACAGGAGCCGGAGGTCGGGACAGTGACCGGCCTCGCCTGGACGTCGTTAGGCGGCGACATCATGACCATCGAGGCGCTCCGCATGCAGGGGTCGGGGAAGCTCACCGTGACCGGACAACTGGGCGACGTGATGCGCGAGTCGGTGGATGCGGCGCTGTCGTTCGTCCGCTCGCGGGCCACTGCGTTAGGGATGACGGCACAGGACCTCAAGGAGAGCGACCTGCACATCCACTTCCCGGCCGGCGCGATCCCCAAGGACGGGCCGAGCGCCGGGGTGGCGGTCACGCTGGCCATCGGCTCGGTGTTGAGTCGCCGCCCGGTGCGCCGCGACGTGGCGATGACCGGCGAGGTGACGCTGCGCGGGAAGGTGCTGGAGATCGGCGGGGTGAAGGAGAAGACGCTCGCCGCCTATCGCGCCGGGCTTCGCGAAGTGATCCTCCCCGCCGGCAACCAGAAGGACCTGCGCGACGTCCCGGACGAGGTGCGCAGCAACATGGCGTTCACCTTCGTGAGCACCATGGACGAGGTGTTTCGGCTGGCGCTCCTCCCCTACTCGACGGGCGAGCTGGCAGACGCGGTGCCGGTGAGGGAGGCCGGAAGGGGACAGGGTGGCGAAGCTGCGAAGGCCAGCGCCCCAACGCCGGCCCCAACGCCGGCAGGCTGATCGTCCCACCGACGGCAGACGTCCTCTCGACATGCAATCGTCGCCTTCAGGCGCGGTCTGCCGCCAGCTCGTGCCAAGGTCGGACGGTGCCCGTGATGGCTTCGCCCGCCGCGTCCTGATTAGATGCCATCTCATTGCACCAGCCCGAGGCCGGTGCCGCTCACTCGTCGCTCGCGAGTGCCCCCGCCGACTATGACAGCCTATCCAACCGCCATCGCCAGCACGGATTCCGCCTCAAGCGGTACACGACGAGCTCTGCCCCCTGAAGGTGATGAACTCCATAGACCGACGTTCCGTCGCGCGACGCGTCCACAATCGCTATCGGAGAGTCGAGCGCTTGCGCCTTGCCAATTCGAAGGTCCGGCAGGAGTCGCAGCACCACGGACTGATCGGTCCGGAGATTCTGCAGCGACAGCAGGAAGTCCGGCCCAACCTTTACAAGCGGGCCGGCGTACCACGAAGGAATATCGCCGCGAGCGCTCAGCATGCTGTCGAGTGTTGCATCATCGGAGAGCGCTGGGGATACGTGCACTGCGCCTGTGCTGTCGATGCTCCACATGTCAAACGGCCAGCGTCGCTCATGAACGACAATATGTGTCGGCGTCGCTGTGATCGAAAACGCATCCAGCGACGCCTGGCGCTGATCCCGTGAGAACGGGATGCGCGACGGCGCGGCCTCGTCCGCACTCTGTCGCAACAAGACCGCGCGACCGCCGCTATCGATCGCCACGACTCGTACACCTTTGCCGTCGACCGCTGCCGCGATCAGTCGGTACTGTGACGCCAGCGCGTGGCCGACCTG